>NZ_JVSR01000069.1:0-5136 GCF_001069785.1 Streptococcus parasanguinis | reverse complement strand
GCTCGACAATCCAAAAATAATTAAGAGGCTAGGACTTTTGTCCCAGCCTCAGCAAACTATACAAACAGTATGTGGGAGAAAAAAATGAATCAACAAAAAAATAGTGTCTCTGAAAAAGGGCACGGCTATTTCCGCAAACGCAACAAGGCATTGGTCTCTATGATTACCCTTTTTGGAGCCTTGATGGTAAGCTCTGTTGCCATGGCTGACGAGGTCAACAGCAATCCGACTTCTGAGATTTCAGCAACCGCTCAACCAGTAGCAACCAATACCAGTACTCCTACCACTACTAGTGAGGAAGTTGCTACGACGGAAGCAACTTCTTCTCCATCGGAATCAACAGCAACTGTAACTGCCACTCAACCGGTCAGTGCAACTCCAGCAACTACTTATAATACTCCAAAAATCACCAACGACGTCACCTTTGATAAAGCGACTTATAAAAGTGGGGAAGACGTCCGCATCTCTATCAACAACCCTGAAGTGGTTTCATCTGATGTCACTGTCTCTCATTTAGATCAGGTCATTTATGAAAAGAAAAACGTTGAAGGTGGCGAACTGACAATTCCAAGTACTGTCTTTTCACCTAATGCTGGATTTATCGTTGATGTCCTTGGTAAGAAAGCAGATGGCTCCCAAGCCTTTCATAAAGCAGCGGGTCTTGCTGTTGAAGATGACTGGACGATCTACCCACGTTATGGGGTGGTTGCCGGCTCTAAAGACAATCACAACTCCATCACCAATGATCAGGTAGAAGGCTACAAGAACAGTATTGACCAATTGGCCAATATGCACATCAATAACTATTTCTTCTACGATGTCTACAATACACCTGCCAACCCATTCCCAGCAAATGTTGAACGTTTCACTCAAGACTGGGCGACTTTCTTAATTCCAAATAGCGAAACAGATCCTGACAAGCGCAAGTCTTACTTACCTGTCATCGATACAGAAGCAGTCAAAGAGCTGGTGGCTCATGTCCATACAACTGGTGCCAAAGCCATGCTCTATAACATGATTTACGCAGTTTCCCTCGAAGAAGGGGTTCCAAATGAAGTGAAAAGCGCCGTTGTTCGCAATCTAGAAGACCATTTTAACTTTGGTAAAAAGGGGGATGTCACAGCGACCGATATCCAACAATTTCTCGATCCAGGCGATCCAAATTGGCAAAAATTTATCATTGAAGTCATGACCAAAGCCATGAAAGAAGGCAATTTTGATGGATGGCAAGGGGATACCATGGGCTCTAACTGGGTGGAAAAAGTCAGTGAACCCGGAAAAGGTTTCTCTTTGAGCGAACACTATCCAGAACTAGCCACAGCTGCAACAGAGGCCCTCAAAAAAGAAGGCTATGACTTCATGATCAACGATATCTCTACTGGAGATGCTGATCGACTAGGAAAGACCACTGTCTCTGCACCTTATGCGGAAGTTTGGGGAGATAGCATTGCCTATGACTCTACCTACCAAGCCTTGACGCGTCTCACCGAACGGATGCGTGATTTATACAAGGGGAAATCTCCTATCATCGCAGCCTATACCCATCGTGGTAAAAATGCATCAACCCTCAGCAAAGACAACGAATTGCTGACAGATGCCATCATCGCAGCGAGCGGTGGTTACCATATGACGACTGCAGCCCTCAATACTTCTCAAGATGCTAAAGGTTTTGGGGTGATCCAAGCAGAATGGTATCTCAATCAAAACCTACCAGTCAATGCCGACTTTGCCAATGCAGAATTCAACTACCAAGAATTCATCGTTGCTTATCAAGAACTTCTCCGTGGGCGCGACACCTTGGCGCATGATACTCGTCGAATTGTAGACAATACAAATGTACTGGTAAACGGCAACTTCATCGGATCCAACCTGGATAATGCTGACGGGGTTCAACCTGGAACCGTTTATACCATTACAAAAGAAACCAAGACGGGTGATCGGATTGCTCACTTGATCAATTTGGTCGGCATCACTGAAAACAAATGGAACAGCGCTGTGAATACAACCGAAAAATTGACCAATATTCAAGCTTTTGTTCCACTCGGAAAAATCACAAAAGACCAGGCTGAACACGCCAGCATTTACTGGGCAACACCCGATGCTGTTGAAGGAAAATACAACATCAACCTCCGAGAAACAAGCGCAAATGTTTATTATGACGGAGGGGCTGGCCAATGGATGGCTGCTATCGATGTTCCTAGTCTAGATGTATGGGATATGCTCTACGTCAAACTCAATGAAGCCGCTCATGTTCTTTATCAAGACGAAAACGGAGTTGAGCTCGAGCGTTCCAGTGACTTGGTTGGTCATACAGGTGAAAAGATCAACTACTCTACAAAAGAAACCATTGCCAACTATTTGAAGAAAGGCTATGAACTAATAGAGAATGGCTTCGATGCAGACGGACAACCAAACTTTGACCGCGACGCTACCAACACCAATGAAGATGGCGTTCAAGAGTTTATTGTCCGCTTGGCACCAAAAATTGTAGAATTTTCTGCAACACAGCCCATCCAAGCCGGTCAAGTTGTTCCAGGAGACAGCGAAGGTCGTGTCTATCCAACTCCTCTAGCTCCAGCTGGTCAAACAACGGCTGATCTGGATCATTTATCTGAAACAGTGACCCGTACAGTGACCTATGTAACAGAGGACCAGGATGGATCTAACCGCCAGCCTGCAGGAATAGCTGATCAAACTGACAGCCTTCATTTCACTCGCAAAGGTACCATCAATTTGGTGACAGGCGAGACGAAGCTTGAAGACTGGACAGCTCAAGATGGCACGAGTTTTACAGCTCTTGAAAATCCCGTCAAAAAAGGCTATGTTGTCGTAGCAGAAGAATCGACTGATACCGTCTCTTCTGATCTGATAAAAGCAGGTCACCATACTGGCATTCACGCTGATGTAGCAGACATCACAGATACGGTCATCTATCGACCAGTCGGTGCCTATAGGATCAGCTATGCCACTGGTAAAGAACCAACCAATGCTCAAAAAGAGATCACTTATCTCAATGATGCTACTAATCCAACTGCCATCGCATCTCCTACCGCTATCCTTCCTTACGTGGAGGGATTAGAGCCAAAAGATGCTAATGGACAAGTCTTGAACTTTGTCGATCCTCTTGACGAGACCAAAGGCTATCTTCTTCCGAACCCTGAGTCTCCAACAGCTGATACTGCTATTTTCTATGCCATCTCCAAAGGCTCTGTCAGGGTACGATTCCTTACAGAGGGAGGCGACACTGATCTGCAAGAGGCGCAAGACCTCGCTACAGAAGCAGACTTCGGCACCAAATATACAAGTGAGGCCCCAACAGAAATCACAAAAGATGGTCGTATCTACCATCTAGTTGGACTCCGTGCGGATTCTGCGGATCCAAATGGCACCGTCACTAAAGGAATGAAAACCGTTATCTACGATTATAAGTTAGCTACGGGGACTGTCATCGCGCGATTTGTCATCCAAGATACGAGCACTGAATTGCAACCAGAACTTGCGGTTGCAACGAATGTGGACAATGGAACCCATTACATCGCTAGCGCACCAGATGAGATCTCCTACGACGGCCACATCTACGAACAGATCGGTGCAGCTGAACAAACTGGGAACGTAGAAGTGGGAACAACGGTCTTAGTCTTTGCATACAAGGTCAAAGAAGTCCCTACTCCACAAACCTTCCCAGAAACAGGAAGTAAAGAAATCGTTCATCCTAGTACTTCTCATACACAACCAGCAGTAATAAAAGAAATCCCATCTACTTCTACAACAGAAGAGGATAAACCTCTTGAAACTACAAGCCAAACAGCGGATCTCCCCGAAGCTGTTCCTAACACCCCTCAAGAAGGAACTCACCTACCTGTAACAGGTGAAGAGACCTCACACCTAGCCTTACTTGGACTTGGTCTCTTAGCAGGCCTTACCAGTCTTGTCGCTTTCAAAAAGAAACATGATTAGTTAGATCCCAAACAAAAAGAAACTTCCTATGGAATTCTGTTCCAAGGAAGTTTTTTATATTTATACAACTTATTCAGAGTCTATACTCCTTTTATGAAGGTAACTGACGACAATAAGGGTGTGAAGTTCTTCCACTCCAAACCCTACTGTAATTCCAATTCAAAGTGGCTTCATTCCCCTTGTTGCCGGCAGTTTGAAAGATCAAATTACTTTACTAGTATACTGTTTTCCATATTTTAAGTCAACAAAAATCGGTTGAAACTAGTAACAGAATGAAATGACTAGTAGAATGATTTCTGAAATATTTCATAATATATACAATTTTTATAAGTTTCCAACAACAAACAAAGAGGCCTTGCTCTTTCGAGCAAAGCCTCTTCCTGTTGGATCTAAAATTGTCACCTCATCAACAAGTTTGTCGATGTCACCTCAATTTTAGTCTTCGCGTTTTTTGCGTTTTGCAAGTCCTGCAAGGCCAACCATACCAAGTGCAGCACCTAACAATGCAGCAGATGCTGATTGTTCTTCACCAGTTTCAGGGAGTGCTGGAGCTGGAGGAGTTGTAGGTGTTGGCGGTGTTGGTGGTGTTGGCGGTGTTGGCGGTGTTGGCGGTGTTGGCGGTGTTGGCGGTGTTGGCGGAATAACAGTGTTGTTAAACTCTGTATCTTCTGGCAACTTAGTAGTAGCTACTAATACCTTACCTGCTTTATTCACCACGATACCAACAGTTGCAACCATCTTATCGTATACAACGCTTGAATCTGTGCCACGGATTTCTTCTACATGGTAGATATAGGTACCTTCTTCTCCACGTTTGAATTCAAGAGCGGTTACTTCTTTTCCTTCTTTATTAGTATATTTAACTGGAGTGAATTTGATGTTTCCGTTAGCATCATTTGTTACTGTCGTAACCACTACACCATCTTTATCCTTAAGAACAAAGCTGAATTCGTTAGCTTTAAGCTCACGGCCTTCCAAGCGTTTAGTGAAGTTGAATTCTACTTCAACTGGAACGTTGTTTACACGTTTTTCAGTTGGTTTGCTTGGTTTTTCAACTTTCTTAGTAGTTGGGTTGTAGTAGTTTACAACTTGAGCCGCAGTGTTTTCGATGTCTACTCCGCCTTTAACGTCAGCTTTCACTGTTGTTGGGATGTCGAACTTGTAGTAACGTCCGAATTC
>NZ_JVSR01000068.1:0-3025 GCF_001069785.1 Streptococcus parasanguinis | reverse complement strand
GACCGGACTATATGTCCGGTCTCTTTTTCTTTCTTAAAAAGTTGTTTTTTAAGCTTTGTTCTGTTTGCGTTTTTCTACATAGAAGGCAAGTCCAAGTGCACCAATCAAGACACCGCCAACGATGCCAACCATTGAAATGGTTTGTCCAGTAGATGGCAATTTCTTGCTTTCTGTTTTTACCTCTACCTTAGTTGCTGTTTTGTAGACAACTCCATAAGCTGAGAAGTGATTGGTTGTGAAGGTTACCTTGCTCTTGTCTTCATTCAAGCTGAACTGGTAGGTTTCAACCTTACCATCTTCTCCAATACCTACAACAGATTCTACTTCTTTCGTAGGATCAACTGGCATGGTCACCACAGTTGGGCTGAATTGATGAACAGGCCCATTTTGATTTGACAATTGAATGTCGTAAATCTGATAGTCTTTACCTTTGAGGGCTTGGACATCCTTCAATACAGAAGTTGCCAAATTAAAGCCCCCTTGGGCAAAATCTGGATTTTGTAAGGTGATTCCAGTAACAGGATCTACTAAAATGTAGGAATTCGTCGGTAGAACTGGACGATTGTTTGTAGTTGGAGCAGGAACAATAGTAGTTGATGAGTTTCCATCCTTGCTCAGTTCAGTACTTGGTTGAGTTGGCTTGGTTTCATCCTTGCTCGGTTTGGTACTTGGCTCAGTTGGCTTGGTTTCATCCTTGCTCGGTTCGGTACTTGGCTCAGTTGGCTTAGTTTCATCCTTACTTGGATCGGTACTTGGAGCTGTTGTCGTCGTTGCGTCCGTGCTTGGCTCAGTACTTGATTCAGTGCTTGGGGTCGTTTCTGTCTTGCTTGGTTCTGTACTTGCTTCGGTGCTTGGGGTCGTTTCTGTCTTGCTTGGTTCTGTACTTGCTTCGGTGCTTGGAGTCGTTTCTGCCTTGCTTGGCTCCGTACTCGCTTCGGTGCTTGGGGTTGTTTCTGCCTTGCTTGGTTCTGTACTTGACTCAGTGCTTGGGGTCGTTTCTGACTTGCTTGGCTCCGTGCTTGACTCAGTGCTTGGGGTCGTTTCTGACTTGCTTGGCTCCGTGCTTGCCTCGGTGCTTGGGGTCGTTTCTTCCTTACTTGGTTCTGTACTTGATTCGGTGCTTGGTTTCGTTTCTGCCTTGCTTGGCTCTGTACTTGACTCTGTTGGATCCTTGTAGTCATCTGGTAAAGATGCTCGGTATGGATCATCTGTACGACCTGCTTCTTTTAGAGTTGCAGACAATTCAGACTCATATTGCTTGAATTGTTTGAAGAGACGTTCAGACCGAGCTAAAGCATCCTCAGTCACCTTATCTTCAACTGCTTTTGCTGCAGCTTCATCAGCTTTCAAGGCAGCGTATTTTGCATCGCTCACTTTTTGTTCGATAATGAGCTGTTCTTCTAGTGCTTTCCAGTGATTTTGGATAGATTTTCCAAAGAGATCTTGGTTGTGGATGGCCATTTGGTCGATGTGCCATACTGTCCAATACCATGAATTTGGATCATAAGTAGCCGTTTGAGGTTTAAAAGCTTCGTAAGTATCTTTTACATTTCCATAGAATGGAACATAAGGGGTATTCCGTGAAGGTCCCATGCCGAGCCATACAGTTCCACCAAATGATTTTGGAAGATTTGGATTGATTTGATAGACATGGGCATCGATGACGTTTTCATTTCCTAAAGCATATTTGTATTGGTCTTTCCGAACAGTATCGTTACTACCATCATCACCTTGTTTCTTGACACCAATTTGATCGTCTGGAACAAATCGACCATTCAAATGTTCAAAACGGTTGCGTTGGAGAGCAAATGCATCTTCCAAAGTAAATTTCTTGTTTGGATCTGTTGGTGAGCGGAAGAGTTCGTATTCATCATCTTCATAAGTCACTTTTGAATTTGGATCCAAAAGAGTGATTCCTGCGTAAGTACGTGAACGGTCTCCTTCAGCATATTTTTCTGGTCCATAAGATTTAGCGATATGGAAGTTACCGTCTTTATCTGTCTTGTAGTTACCAGATTCTTTGGCTACTTTTTCGACATCTTTCGAAGCGATCACATTTTCCTTGTCATTCAAATCCACATGACCAAGGTAGTAGGTATTTGCAAAGACTGCATATTTGTCCTCTGGGACTTTTACCGCTACATATTGGTGACCAGAAAGAATTTCCATATACCAAGTTTCTTTTTGGTCTGCAAAAACGACAACATTCCCTTCAGCTGATCCTTTTTCTTCAATGACTTTAGCTAGGAATTCAACCCCTTCACGAGCAGACTTAACGCGTGGTAAAACTACGTCCAACATAGCAGCTTCTGGAATTCCGTTTTCTGTCAATGGATCAGTCTTCAAGACTTTTTTGTTTGGAATTGCTGTAACGGTTGATGTCATAGAGACGCCGGCTTCGTTAAATCCATGTTCACCAAAAGCACCGTTACTACCATCTCCACGAGCTGAGTCATAAGTCGCTGTGTATTTCATTTCACTGGCAGCATGTGGATAGGTAAAACCATTGGATTCGTCTTCCAGTTGATCCCCTTCCTTATAATTCTTCGCATCAACAACCACATAATTCTTGTTGTGCTTGCCACCATTTGGATAGTAAGGGTAATCTTCTGTCCGACCAAAGAGAGTAGTCCCATCCTTAGTCAATTGGCGACCAATGATAAAGCCACAACAGGCTTGAACTGCTTGAACTGGTAGGAGCAAAAATGTCATTGCTACCAATGAAAGTTTAAACAACCATTTCTTCATGGCAAATCTCCTTTTCGAATGTCCCTTTTAAAAAAGGCACTATTCCTGATTTTTTATACTCCCAGTCTACCTCTTTTCAGTTATTTTTGCAAACGCTTACCAGACTTGTTTTTATTCTATTTTTTTCTAAATAATCTTTCTATCAACTCATTTCTATGTAAATTATATATATTTATTGAGATTTCAAACAATTTTCTGTTAGTTTACGATTTTGCTACATTTTTTAGGAAAAAAAGAGAGTGGGACAGAAATCGGTAATTCGTTAGAATTCGATTTC
>NZ_JVSR01000067.1:0-32199 GCF_001069785.1 Streptococcus parasanguinis | reverse complement strand
CAAAACTAAGTCATGGAACTTCTTCGAAGTTCGCTGACGTCCGTACTCACATAAAAAAAGTTTCTAGGAAGACTTAACCTTCCATCTGCAGCTAGCACTCAAATAAGTGCTAGTTTTTTTAATCCTTCCACAAATCCATGGCCTTCAAGAAATCGTCTGAAACGGTCACATTGCGTGGGTTGGCTTGTTCGCGTTCTTGTAGTTTCGCCTCTACTTGGGCTAGACTGTTGATGCCTTCACTGCGCCAGTTGCGTAAAATGGCTTGGATATATTTCCAGTGAGGCTTGCCGTTAAAGACAGCTTCTCGTAATGCTGCCTTGATCACATCTGGATCTGTCTGATCCTCGCGCACAGTCTTGGTCAGGTCTTCAATCTCAAAAGGTGTCAAGAGTCGTCCCAGTTCTTGTTGGAAGGTTTCCACCAAATCCTTGATGACATTTCCCTTAGCGGGCGCGCTCTGTGCCTTCCCTTGTAATTGGGATTCTAAAATCTCATCCAAGCGCTCCAGGGCAATGGTCGCATCAAAGATGGCTTCAATCTCGCCATTGAGCTCAATGGTCCGGTACTGAAGGAGTCCCTTGGTGGTCAGATTGGACATAATCCGATTGACCTCTGTCACCGTTTTTCCTAGATGACTAGCAATCTGATTGGGAGTTAAGGCCTCTTGGCCAGTCGTATTTTGAAGGAAGAAAAACTGCCAAACCAAGTAATCATCTGCTTGGTCAAACAATTCATGATAATGAAAAAGCAAGGCACTTGGAAGAACCAAGTTGCCATACTTAAATGCTTGTGAATATGTCATAATTCCCCTTTATAGGTAACCATAAAATGAAATATCTTTTTCCAATTCTTCCAAGCGGTAAGGTGTTTCTTGATAAACCGCATAGTTGATCCAATTACTAAAGAAAGTCGTCGCAGCTAGATTCCAACGAATGCGAGGCTCTGTATTAGCGTCATCCCCATCAAAGTAATTCTTGGGAACATCTGGATCCAAGCCCGCCTTGACATCTCGGTGGTATTCTTTTGCCAGCGTATCGCGATCATATTCCAGATGGCCAAAGCTATAGACCTCACGCATGTCTGGACTAGCAATGATGGAAAGCCCAACTTCATTTCCCTGAGCGATCACTTGAAGATTGCTCTTTTCAAGGACTTCCTTCAAAGGAATATCTGTATAGCGAGAATGAGGGGCAAGGAAGCGATCGTCAAATCCTCTCATGAGCAGACTATCGGGACGCACCACTGCTTGGTCATAGATGCCCGATAGCTTGTCACAGAGCTCTACTTTTTGAATTCCGTAACGGTGGTACAGTCCAGCCTGGGCTCCCCAACAAAGGTGCAAGGTAGAAAAGACATGCCGCTTAGACCATTCAAAGACCTGGGTCAATTCTTCCCAGTAGTCTACTTCTTCAAAGTCCATCTTTTCGACAGGCGCTCCTGTCACAATCAAGCCGTCATAGTAATTATCCTTGATATCCTCAAAGGTCTTGTAGAAACTCTCCAAATGTTCTGCCGCTGTATTCTTGGACTCATGGCTCGCCATATAGAGGAACTCCACATTGATCTGCAAGGGCGTATTGGCCAAGAGGCGTAAGAGCTGGGTTTCTGTCGCAACCTTGGTCGGCATCAGATTAAGAATGAGAACATTCATGGGCCGAATATCCTGGTGAGTCGCCCGAACATCATCCATGACAAAAATATTTTCTGAACGAAGGATATCAACTGCTGGTAATTTTTTATCTAGAGTAATTGGCATAAAAAGCTCCCATCTTACAAGTTCTTAACTAACATTATATGATAGGAGCTTATAGTTTTCAATTATGGTTTTTCTGTAGCCAGTTATAGCAATAGACTATATTAGTAATGCATCAAAACTTTGTAGTCGTAATCGCCGATCGCTTCGCGACCTTTCAAGTCGTCCAACTCGATCAAGAAGGCACACCCTGCAACGACCCCACCGAGTTTTTCGATCATTTCGATGGTTGCTTTCACCGTACCACCAGTCGCCAAGAGGTCATCAACGATAAGGACGCGTTGACCTGGTTTGATGGCATCTGCGTGCATGCAGAGGGTATCAACACCGTATTCTTTTTCGTAGTCAGCAGAGATGACTTCACGTGGCAATTTACCAGGCTTACGAACAGGCGCAAATCCAATTCCCAACTCAAAAGCGACCGGACATCCAACGATGAACCCACGCGCTTCAGGACCAACGATCATGTCGATTTTCTTATCCGTCGCGTATTGGACGATTTCACGAATCGCATAACTATAAGCATTGCCATCTGCCATCAAAGGGCTGATATCACGGAAGGTAATTCCTTCTTGTGGATAGTTTTCAATGCTTGCAATGTAATCTTTTAAATTCATGGTTAACTTTCTTTCATAAAAAATTTTTTACATTCCATTATATCATGAATTCCACTAACTTGCATCATTTTTTGCCAAATCATTTTCCCAAGCTCCCGCGTCAAAAGCAAAAATCCCACATCCGAAAAATGATGTGGGATTGGAAACATGCTTACTATTCATCTAATACTTTATTGTACTTGATTTTCATATCCCCTAAGTTTTTCCAAGAGTAACGGGAGCTTCCATTCTTGAACCAAGTACCAAGAATATATTGTTCAGCTACCTTCTTACTTTGCTTTTTCAACCAAGCACGGTCTTTGCCATAGGCGGCAAGTTTCTTTAGAAAATCACTACCCTCTACTTCTTGATCATCCGCATAAAGATAGACTTCTTCTTGAATCAATGCTCTTTTTTTAGAATTGTATTTGAACATCATACGAACCGATACATTTTCTTTTAACTGATATTTATACCTATAAACCCATTCCGAACTGTTTCGAAACATCATGACGGACAGGTCTTCTTGTCCCCCAACGATTTTATCTGAATAGGGATACATTTGAAATCCTTCATCTTCCTTCCAGATGCGATCACTTCCGATCGTTTCTGTAAATGGCTTAAACATCACATGGCGCATCCACCCACCATTTTCGGAGTAGTTGATCTCCTCCATGGGGTTTTTTAGGCTCAGGTAGATTCCCAACCAATAAAGAGCTAAAAGCAGGAAGGGGCTGAGCCATAGAAAATATTTTAGCCGTCTTTTCATGAGGCCTGACCTGTCAGATAGTCGTAGATTTCACGAACCGTTCCAAGGGCCATCAACTCCTGCTCTTTCACCGTTTGTTTGAGGTTTTGGTAGATGCTGCTTTCTGCGATTTCTCGTTTTTCTGCTTCTTTATTGACTTTCATGATGCCATTTTCAATAGTCACAAAGCCCAGCTCTTGGAAGATCTGAATCATTTTGACCAGGAGGATCTGCTGGATCTTGAGATAGGCTGCTAGGTCTTTGAGTTTATAGCGGACATCGAATTCCGGGTACTGGTAGATGGTCTTATAGAGTTTGGCATACTGGTCCCTGCTACCGTATCCTGTCAGATAGTAGGCTTTGGCGATCTCATTTTTGAAATAGACGGCTTGGAAATCATGCTCTTGGAAGATTTGCCGTAGTTGCTCTAAATCCTCAGGGATATTTCCAACTACAACAGCGGGCTCGCCTGTCAGATCTGGCAGTTCTTGGGTAAAATCAAGAACAGGAACACCTGCGGGGAGACTAGCATTTTTAGAGCGGATATTAAAGAGCTGCACGCCGTCCACACGCGCATCAACCAGCATGAGCTGCAAGGTTGTTTGGCCATTCCATTGGTTGACCGACAACTGCACAGCTAGCTCTAGGTCTTGCGCCTGTGCAAACTCTGCCTCTAAGCTTCCCAAGCCAAAGGCAACCACCTCAAAGGTCGCATTTTCTTGAGAAATTTTGAGTTTCAAGTGGGTATTGCCGGCTCCCATCGAGCGTGCCCCTTCTACCTTGAAATTACGGACCAAAAAGACGGGCTTTTTATTGTCCATGCCAAATGGACTCAGGCGATCAAAGATTTTCAAGGTCTCAAGCGTTAGTTCTGTTAGATGTAGTTCCTCGTCGATGGCTAAGCTGGACTTGCTGCTGAGATCAATTCCTTGCTCTCTAATGTAATCCGTAAGAGCCCGAGACAAGGCAGGGAGTTGGTCCACCTCCAGCGTCATCCCTGCTGCACCGGCATGCCCGCCAAAGGCTACAAAGAGCGACCGGTGGGGATCGAGGGCATCAAAGATATTGACCGACTCAGGACTTCGAGCGCTTCCTTTAGCCCGTCCATCTTCGATACTTAAAACAACGACCGGCTGATGAAGCTCTTCCAACAAACGACCAGCGACAATACCAAGGACCCCTGGATTCCAGCCTTCTTTGGCCAAGACTTGGGCAGACAAGTTCGGATCGACCATGGTTTTAGCTTCGTCATAGATAGCTTGGACAATCTCTTTTCGTTCTTCATTCTTTTGATGAATCATGAGGGCAATCTCGTGTGCCTCTTCATCGTCAAATCCTGTTAGGAGTTCAATAGCCGGATTGGGATCATCGAGGCGGCCAAGGGCATTGAGACGAGGAGCAATCTGAAAACCAACTGTTTCTTCATTGACATCCTCCGGACGAATCCCTGCAATCTCCAGGAGTTCCTGCAAGCCCATGCGCTGGGTATGTTTGAGAACGCCCAGACCGTATTTGACCAGGATCCGATTCTCATCTGTCAGGCTGACCATGTCAGCAATGGTCCCAATTGCTACCAGGTCTAAGAGATCGACTGGTACTTCCTCTAGGAGGGCACAGGCCAACTTAAAGGCCACACCACATCCTGCTAAATAATGGAAGGGATAATCCGCATCTGGATGCTCCGGATGAATGATCGCATATGCATCCGGTAAAACCTCTGGCATAGAGTGGTGATCCGTCACGATAACATCAACTCCCATCGCTTGGGCCATGGCAATGGCTTGATTGCCCGCGACCCCATTGTCCACCGTGACAATCAGGGAAATGCCTTGCTGCTCGATAAAGTAGTTGTAGACACTCTCATTGGGACCATAGCCGTCTGTGAAGCGGTTGGGTAGGTAGACTTGCACCTCTGCACCCATCTGCTCCAAGGTTTCCTTCATAATGGAGGCCGATGTCATCCCGTCCGCATCATAGTCTCCGTAGATGAGGATCTGCTCATAATCTTCGATGGCCCGTCGGATGCGCCCCACTGCCTTGTCCATATCATGGAGCAAATAAGGGTCATGTAGCTTCTCTAGTTTGGGTTCTAAAAAGTCTTCTAAATCCTCTTTGGTTTGAATGCCACGCTCATACAGCAAGGTTGCTACGGACGCTTCTAGGCCTGCTTTTTTGGCAAGGGCTAAAAAGGCCTCATCTGCACTTGGCGAAGCTAACTGCCAATCGTATTTTGAAGTGATCATCTAGCTTTTGGTCTCCTCTTTTTCTTATCTGAATATTATAACATGAAAGGCGAAAATGGCGGGAAATAAAAGGTCAGGTAGTGGTTGGAACAAAATGAACAATTTTCTCTATTTTTGTTGCATTTAGCTTGACTTATCACACTAAAAGAATATAATAAATATGATAATAATCTTTTAAAAATGTAATGGGATGATTATTCTATTAAGTTTGCACTGCTTATTATCATTTTATATTATGAAGCGTAAATTTCTTCCGTTTTTCTATCGAATCATTGTTTTTAGAAAGTTTGTTTCAGGTCCAACCAATCCTCTAGTATGGATAGACTAAAGATAGGATATTGAGGTATGCCCCCATATTTTCTCAATAGAGGTAAGGTCCTTCTTCTCTAAATACATGTTCGAATAAAGCAACTGATTGTATGGAGCAAAGACCAGGAGTTTTTCAGTTTTAGGAGATATCACTATATAGAAAAACTTTACGAAATTTATGCAAAAGAAAGGAAATGAGGCCAATTGAAATTTCTATATAAAAAGATAGTTGCATTTGTAGCTATCATCGCCGTGGTAGCCTTAGGCTTGTCTGTGATCAAACCTGTTAGCGCGGCTACTGTTTCACCAACTGTTACCAATTTAAAGGCTCAGGCAAGTGGACAAAAAGTTACCTTTTCATTTGACTGGGATTTAACTGGGAAGTCAGTTAAAGAAGGCGATACGTTTACCATTGATGCTCCAGAAGGTGTCAATATCACTGAAGTCGCAACTCAATCACTCCAAGCAAATGGAGCTGAAGTCGCAACCATTTCGATGACAAACAAAAAGATTACTTTTACTTTTAAGAAAGCAATCGAATCCATGAACCAAAACGTTAAGGGGGGCTTCTCATACAAAGCAGAGTGGGATAATACTCCAGGAAATCCTGGAAACAAGACCGCCACTTCTAAAGTCGGTTCAGAATCAGTCGTCATCACACGTCCTGATGGGCCAGGCGTGTTTGAATCTGTCTTAAATAAATACAACCTTACTGGTGACTATGTATCTAAGCAATTCAAATTAGATGCATCTGAAAACTATGCATGGATGAACGTTGGAGATGATTATTACTTAACTACTTGGTTCATCCGTATCAATGGAGATGGTAAGAAACAAGCCATCACAAACCCTGTCGTGTCAGATAAAATCCAAGCTCCAGCTGTAGATTACTCAAAAATCACTTTTGCTCCTGCAGCAAACCACGCTGCAAGTGAATTCTTTGTAGGAACCTATTTGAAACCATCCTTCACTTTAAGAAAAGGTGGAAACGTAGTTGCTTCCGGTTGGAACTTCTGGAAACATATTAAGTTCGATGCAGATGGTAACGGATTTACTGTAAACTTATCTGATGTTAGTGATGTATTCAAAACAGCATCTAGCGATGAATTGATCGTTGAATACCAAACATTGATTCCAAAAACAACTATCCGTGTTGATAACAACGCTACTTTGACTGCTGATGAAATCAAAACACCTCAAACTGACCCAGCATTCTGGAACAACAATGAGTTGAAATTCTGGGTTTCTGGTGACACAACTGTGACCGTTCAAAAAGAATGGGTTGGTGATGAGGAATCTGATCGTAAAGACATTACTGTTCAATTGTATGCGGACGGCAAAGCTTTGGATGGGATGACACAAACCCTTACAAAAGCTTCTGGCTGGAAAGCAGCATTTACGAAATTACCAGGTATCAAAGATGGTAAGGCCATTGAATATTCAGTAGTAGAAACAAACACTCCTGAAGGTTACACTTCTAAAGTTGAGAAAATTGATGATGACAACGTGATTAAAGTGGTCAACACATCAAACAAACCAAAGGTGACTGAAACTACTGCAGACCTTGTCGTTAAAAAAGCTTTCGAAGTAGCTGGTGATCAGGAACATAAACAAGTTCCAGTCACAGAAGGTCAATTTGAGTTTGTCTTGAAAGACGAAAACAACAAAGTAGTCGAAACTGCCAAGAACCAAGCAGACGGCACTGTTAACTTCAAGTCTCTAACCTTCAATAAAGAAGGTAGCTATACATACACGATCACTGAAAACAAAGGTACGGATGCTACTATCAACTATAGTACACAAAGTATCACGGCTACTGTCGATGTGAAGAAAACTGACGACAAACTGGTCGCTACTGTCACTTACTCAGGTGGAGATGGTGAACAAAAAAATACGATCACCAATACTCAAAACAAACCAAAAGTTTCAAATGCTAAGGTGACCTTAAACCTTAAAAAAGCATTTGAAGGTGGCGAACTTAAGGGCGATGACTTTGAGTTTGTTGCAAAAGATTCAAACGATCAAGTTGTTGGTACAACTAAGAACAAAAATGATGGTTCGATTACTTTTGATAACATCACCGTAGACAAAGCAGGGACATTCAAATATACCATCACTGAAACAAAAGGTACGGACAAGACCATTACTTACAGTGATAAAACCATCACAGCTACCGTTGTAGTGGTTGAAAAAGACAATGCTTTGGTTGTAGAACAAGTCACCTACTCTGATGGTGAAAATGCCACTGATACGTTCACCAACAAAAAAGAAGCTCCTAAAACAGAAAGTACAAAAGCTAGCCTTCAAGTTAAAAAGCTTCTTAAAGAAGGTGAAACAACTATACCGTTGACAGACGATCAATTTGAATTTGTCTTGAAAGAAGGTGACAATACCCTTGAAACTGCTAAAAACAAAGCAAATGGTACTGTAACCTTTAAAGAACTTACTTATACTGAAGAAGGCACACACACTTATACCATTACCGAAAATCAAGGTACGGATACTTCAATCAACTACAGCAAACAAATGATCACTGCTACCGTTGAAGTGAAAAAAGAAAACGACAAACTCGTCGCTACTGTGACATACTCAGGTGGGGATACTGAAAAAGGAGATACGTTTACAAATACAAAAACGCCTCCGACACCTGTTCCTCCAACAGTGAAACCAACGACAGCTCAATTCAAGGCTAAAAAAGTATTGGCAATCAACGGTTCGAGCGATCGTACATTGAAAGCAAACGAGTTTACCTTCCTTCTCAAGGATCAAAATGGTACGCTCGTTGATACCAAGACAAATGGTGAGAATGGTGATATTCTCTTCAATCCAGTAACCTTTAATGAAGCTGGTACTTTCACCTACACAATTGTTGAACAAAAACCAGCTACACCGGAATCAGCTATTACTTATGATGAAACGGTTCATACTGTAACAGTAACTGTTACAAAAGACGAAAATGGACAATTGAATGCGGATGTGCAATACGACGGTAAAAAGGATACTCCTACTTTTACTAACACGTATACACCTCCAACTCCTGTTCCTCCAACAGTGAAACCAACGACAGCTCAATTCAAGGCTAAAAAAGTATTGGCGATCAATGGTTCGAGCGATCGTACATTGAAAGCAAATGAGTTTACTTTCCTTCTCAAGGATCAAGCTGGTACGCTCGTTGATACCAAGACAAATGGTGAGAATGGGGATATTCTCTTCAGTCCAGTAAGCTTTAATGAAGCTGGTACGTTCACCTACACAATTACTGAACAAAAACCAGCTACACCAGAATCAGCAATCACTTATGATGAATCTGTTCATACTGTAACAGTGACTGTCACTAAGGATGCAAATGGACAATTGAATGCGGATGTGCAATACGACGGTAAAAAGAATATCCCTACTTTTACCAACACGTATACACCTCCGACACCTCCAACTCCAAGTGAAAAACAAATTACCACAAGTAAGATTTTAGAAGGTCGTGACCTTCAAGGTGGCGAATTTAGCTTTAACCTTTTGGATGAAAATGGAACTGTTCTTCAGACAAAACAAAATGCTGCAGATGGTACAGTGACATTTGATGCGATCGCCTACACGGAAGCGATGATTGGTACTCATAAATATACCATTAAAGAAGTCCTACCAGCTGATCAGGCAAATATCCAATATGACGAAGGTCAAGTGGATGTCACAGTGACCGTCACAAAAGATGAAGCATCAAACGCTATCCAAGCAGTTGTTTCATACGGTGCGAAGAAAACCTTTATCAATAAGGTCATCCCACCAACTCCACCAACAGTGAATAATCCTGAATTGAAACTTTACACCCTTAGAGTTCGTAAGGTAGATGAAAAGGGTGATTACCTTGCCGGTGCGGTATTTGGACTCTTTGAAGCAGATGGTGTGACACCTGTTGCAAATCCTTATGGACAAGGCCAAGCGCAAGCAATTTCTGATCAAGATGGACTTGCAAGCTTTGTTGGATTTGAAGCGAAAGATTACGTGATCAAAGAGATCTCAACTCCAAGTGGTTACCAACTTTCAAATGAAGTCATCAAGGTTGCTGCAAGCGACTTTGCTTCTGCAACAAACCTTGTTGTTGATAAAGGAAACGTGGTAAACAAACTCCTTCCACCTCCACCATCAATTGATATTCCAAATATACCAACACCAAGTAATAGCAAACCTAAAAATCCATCACCAAATGGAGATAAACCTAAGCCTAGTGATAAACCTAAATCCAGCGAAACTCCTAAGTCTAGTGACAAACCTAAAGAAGATAAAAAATCTCTTCCTTCAACAGGTACTGCAGATCATTTAGGACTTCTTGCAACTGGTATGACATTAATCGCTACAGCTATTGCTTCTATGAAACTTAAGAAGAAAGAAGACTTCTAAGAAACATGAAAGATCTAGTCAAACACGACTAGATCTTTTTCTTGTATTCGGTTACTCAATTCTGAATATTTTGATCTTCATAAAAAACAACTTTCCCATCTTTGACCTTGAATGAGTAACTGATGGAATTGGAATAACTACCTTTAGAATAATAGAAATCATAGGCACCATCCGGTAGTTTGCTAGCGTCTAATTTTTTGGCTGCTGCTTTTAAGTCTTTTTCCTTAACGGATACACCATCCTCTATATAAATAGTCATACGGATTAACTCTTGATCGATTAAGGTTTGAAAAGGGATTTGATAGTAACCGGCAAAGTCTTTTTTCCCTTCTTTGAGATTTTGACTTGCGATACTATCTAGAATTTGCTCCTTCTCATCACGGTTGGAGTTAGATAAAAAACCAAAGAAACTAATAGGAAGACCTAGAGATTGCTTCTTTAATTGTCCCTCAATTTCCTTCTCCTTCTTTTGGACAGATTGTTGCTTCAAGTATGCTTCCTTATACTCTGGAAGATGGTCACTAGTTGTATCTGTCCAATCATTATGAAACACCGTATCCGTTTCTAATGTCACTGATTGTCCATCATAGGTTTTCTCAGAGTAGGTATAAGACACATGATAGGTTGGGATTTCCAAAGCAGTCCAGTCCAGTTTGTTTATGGTAACAGTTCCATGCAGACCAACCTTAGCAAGCTCACTGCTGACAACTTCCTTAGCCTTTTTATAATCACTCGGTTTCATGATCTTACAACTGGAAAGAAACAGGCAACATAGAATAAGTGGGATTCCTGCGAATAGTTTGAAATAGTTGAGCTTCATAGCCTGACCTCCTTGCTAAATTCGACCTAATCGATTAATTTTTTATATAGTCATATCTGAACAACCTATGAACCGATTGAAAATTCTAATGATAATTGAGAAATTCCTATTATATCTTGACTATTTTTGAATGACCCATTTGGCGTCACCATAAACGATCGTAAACGGCCCATCCCCATCTGTTAAATAGTTAATTTTATATATACCAGATTCTCCTGCTTCAAGGACTGTTGGCTGTTTGTAATTTAAAGTATTATTCAACATATAAGCAGATTTGCCATGGCCATCATAGAGATCTACATTTGTATAATCTGGAGTATTTTCAATACTGAGAGGTGTTGTATTCGATAGGGTGAATTCGACGATCAATCGATGTTGTTTTTTCCTTGTATCGATACGGTCTTGATCATCCTGAACATCCAAATTTGGATCGTCTGTTACACTATTCAGTGTAACTTCTAAGCCATTAGCAAATACAACTGGCTCTCCAATTGCATAACTTTTAACAGGATTTTTGGGATTAAAATTCTTTAATTTTTCTTTTATCTTTTGTCCGTCATTATTATTTCCAGATGGGATGGTCCAAAAGATATTATTCTCATCTTGCTTACCATACTGATTATCCCCCTTCATTTGTTGAGGGATTTGTAAGAGAATAGCCAAGTTTTTTAAATCAATTCGAACATCACCTTGATTTGTCACTTCCATTTCAACCGTGAATTCCGTAGGCGAAGTTTTACTATAAGCATAACCGGATAATGAGGTTGCCTCGAAATTTTTGTTAACTAACTGTTGTAAAACTGTTGAAAGCATGATATAGGAAATATGATCATCTCGATTTATTTCTTTTTCAGCATACCTTTGATGGAATTCATCGAGCCAATCATAGAAGGCTTGATTGAAATCTGACTCATTAGGATTTTTATAATATTTATTCCCTCTCGGTAAAAGCTCTGGGAAGTACGTTGGTACCTGAATGCGAATAAATACTTTGTTTCCCTTAACTGCATAGCCCTTTAATTCATATTTTTTTCCAAAGCTCAATGCATTCGTCATGAGCTTCAAATACATGGGACCATATATTTTGAGGGGGTACTTCTCACCAAGATATTCCACATAAGTATTTGGATCAAAAGTACTACTGTTTTTTTCAATTTTAGGGATAATATAATCGTTCCAGAGTCGAGTATACATATCCTCTTGATTTTTTGCCCCATTGGCCTTGATTACTGTGTCTATTCCCCTTGGATCTACATAGATTCCTTCAACGACCTGCAAAGCTTTTTGAACTCTTCCTTCCTCAGATAGAGAGACTTCATTCGGTTGCTGTCCATATATTGAAATACCATCGCTATCATCTGACCTCATATATTGTGGAAGTTTTTCAAACGTTATGTATCTGATACTGTTCTTTGCATCCCAATCAAATGTTGCTGCAGGTCCTGTCTTGTCAAAATGAATGTTTTTTCGATCGATTTTCTTCTGTACTTCTTTATTCGAAGAACCTTGTTTTTCTACAGTTCCTTGTTTGCAGGCACTCAAACATACTGGTATAAGTACCGAACATAAGACAAGGCCCCATTTTATTTTCTTCTTCATTCCATCTCCTCCTAATCTCTTCCTCATTTTACCATCAATCTCCCCTTTTGTCAGTCAAATAGATAAGAGGCTAGGACTTTTGTCCCAGCCTCTTAATTGTTTTTTGATTGTCGAGCAAGACGCAGTGGTTGAGTGGGCTCTACTACGCTGATTTCATCAGNTTTTACAGCCCTACTCAACTGTGCGGAGGTGGGACGACGAAATCGAATTCTAACGAATTACCGATTTCTGCCCTACTCTCTTTATTTCATATAAATCATCCCTGTACAAGCTTGCTCTGACAATTCAACAAAGCCCAGGGACTGGTAAAAGGCTAGATTTTTCTCGCTTCGTTCTGTGACGAGGAGCCGTTGATAGACATTTGGGAAGGTCGCTAAAGCCTCTGTTAAGAGTTTCCTTCCAATGCCTTGGCGCTGGTGATCTGGTCGTACCAAAAGGTCCTGTACCAAAAGGACAGAGTGGCCATCTCCTACCAAGCGAATGTAGGCGACGAGCTCTTTCTCATCATAGACGGCCAACTGCCAGAGACTGGCTTTGACGGCTTCTTCTAACATAGCTGGGTTCTTGGTATAATTGGTCCAACCCACCGAGCTGTAGAGTGCGACTAGGTCTTCCATCGCTGGAATTTCTTTTTTATAATGTAACATCTTAACTCCTTTTTAAGCTATAGTGCTGGAAGAAGGCGATATCCCGGTAAGGGGACTCTTGACAAACGGCCAGCTCCATCTCAAGCATAGACTCTCGCCAGCCTTCTTGGCCTTTGAAGCGGTTGTCCTGCAAGGCATAAAAGACTCGAATTCCTTGGTAATCCTTGACTTCAAGGGCTAGATCTTCTACTACTCTATCTAGATCATAGGCCTGAGCCAAGCCCATGGAGTGAGTTTCCAAGTCCTGACCTGCTAAGAGATCAAGCGCCTTTTGAGTATCATTTTCAAAGACGACTGTCTGCAGAACGCGGCCAACCTCATTATGCTTGACGATAGAGAGCAGGCCTCCTGGTTTCAAGAGACGAGTGAATGCCTTTAGAATCACCTTGCGATCCTCTACATACTCCAAGACATTGTGGCAGAGAATGACATCAAAGCTAGCATCTTCAAGACTTGCTAACTGGTCCAGACTTCCGACGAGTTGCTGGTAAGGATGGTCCTGGGCCCGCAAAGCCACCATTTCCTCATTAGGTTCCACAGCAAGGACCTCATTGTTTTGTGCCAGGTGGTTGGCTACAAGGCCAAAACCACTCCCGAAATCAAGCACCCGTTTTCCCTTGATGTCCTGTAATTGGGCAAAAAGGATATCATAATAGATCTGTCCCCAGGGTTGCCGGAGGTTCTCTAAATAGGCTTGAATATTTGCGGCCATCGATCTCCTCCTATTTGAAATTGAACATCTTGCTGGCTAGCTTGTCCGAGATTCGTGGGAAAAGGGTATAGAGCTTGTGGGTCAGGTTCAAAAGCCAAGGAAGATTGAGCTCACGTTTTGGTTTTCCAAAGTTTTTCACAATCTTCTTGGCTACAAAGTCCGGTTCCAAAATGTAGCGATCCACAGCTTTCACATAGCTTCCGTCTGGGTCTGCCTGATCAAAGAAAGTGGTCCGAATGGGGCCTGGATTGACCGTCGTCACATGGACACCAAAGGGCATCAGTTCTAACCGCAGGGCATTCGAGAAGCCAATGGCCGCAAACTTGGTGGCCGAATAAAGGCTGGATTTGGCAGTTGCGACGAGACCCGCCATGCTGACGATGTTGACGATGTGCCCCTTGCCTGCTTCCTTCATGTGCGCACCCATCAAGCGTGTGAGCTGCATGAGGGCAAAGGTATTGACTTCAAACATGGCATGAATTTGCTCATTGGTAATCTGGTCAAACTCTTCAAAAATCCCATAGCCTGCGTTGTTGACCAAGATATCAATCTGTCCATAGCGCTGATAGAGCTCTTCTACCAAATCTTGGACGGCTGAGGAATCAGTGATATCGATCCCGATGCATTCAGCTTGAGGATGACTGGCATAGAGCTTTTCCAGTTTTTCTTGATTTCTGCCTAGGAGAATCAGCCGATCTTCAGGGAGGAGCTTGACCATTTCTTGGGCCAAACCTCCACTTGCTCCTGTTATGAGAATGGTTCGCATCTTAGATCTCCACTTCTTCCAAATCTTTGACCACATAGACATTTTCAAAAATGCTGGACGCATCCTTGCGCAATTGGCTGATGTCCTTAGAGAGGAAGCGAGCACTGATATGGTTGAGTAGAAGTCGCTTGGCCCCTGCTTCACGCGCCACTTCTGCCGCCTGCATATTGGTCGAGTGGCCGTGTTTCTTAGCAATCTTCTCATCGCCCTTGCCATAGGTAGACTCATGGACGAGGACATCCGCATTGACTCCAAGGCGGACGCTAGCATCAGTCTTTCTGGTATCTCCGAGGATCGTGATAATCTTACCAGGCCGAGGGGCTGAAATATAATCCGCTGCAATGATCTTAGTCCCATCTTCCAGGGTGACATCTTGGCCATTTTTGACCTGACCAAAGAGCGGACCAAATGGAACGCCCGCTGCCTTGAGCTTGTCCGCATCCAGTGTTCCTTCGAGGTCCTTCTGCATGATCCGATAACCCACGCAAAAAATGGTGTGGTCCAAAGCTTCCGCATAAACTGTGAATTTATCAGTTTCTAAAATCTTGCCCAGAGAATGCTCATCGAATTCATGAAAATGAATGCGGTAAGGCAGGCGAGAGCCTGATACGCGAAGACTAGTCATCACAAAGGATTTGATCCCTACTGGTCCATAGATATCCAGATCCGTCTGCTCTTCATTGGCCTGAAAGGCCCGACTAGATAGGAAACCTGGCAAACCAAAAATATGGTCTCCGTGTAGGTGAGTGATAAAGATCTTGCTAACCTTTCGCGGGCGAATGGTGGTCTCTAAAATTTGATTCTGGGTCGCTTCGCCACAATCAAAGAGCCAGACTTCATTGATTTCATCTAGCAATTTGAGCGCTAAGCTCGATACATTCCGGGCTTTTGAGGGTTGCCCAGCTCCCGTTCCTAAAAATTGAATGTCCATTGTCTACTTTCTATCTATATAAATCATGGCCGTCCGGTTCTCTGAACGGAAAGAAAGGTTGCCTGGGTAGGCTTGCGCTAGCTCGAGGAGCTCTTCTTGGTTATAACCCGACAGTTTCAAGCGTCCATCCTCCAAGGTCATCAAGTCAGTCAGAGCTGAGAGGGCTTCTGTTTTAGTGACCCCTTCTGGTTTAGCCTCTTGCAAGCAGATCTTGCCATCTTTTTCAAAGACCAAACAATGTGGAAAGATCTCTGCAATTTCGAATAAAATGGCGGGAGTGATAGCCTCTGCTGGATGTTCAGCAAAGACACAGGCTAGCTCTTCATTTACGTAAGCCAAGCCATAAGACTTACCCGACAAGTTGAGGCGAATAAAGGGCTTTCGTTCATCAAAGGTTTGCTGAACTGTGAATAAGTCAAATGCCCTGCTCAGGTCCAAGAAATAATCCATTGCCTCCTTGGGGCTCTTCTTTTGGTAGAGCTCTGCAAAATAGGCGTTGATCACACTTGGGGGAGGCGTAATCACACGGAGACGCAATTCCTCAGGGATCGTGCTTAAAAGATTGGTCAGATAGACCCGATCGAGGCTGGTATAGCCTCCATATTTTATTGCTAAATCAACGTAATCCGTCATAAAATTCTTCCAACTTCCACTTATTTTTCTCTGCGATATAGCCTTGAATGACCTCGACATCCTCTTCAAATTCGCGCTGGTCAATGATCGCAACCATTTCTAAATCATGTGTCCGATAAGATTTTGAAAAAGGAACCCGAATGGTAAAGGGAACAAAGAGTTCTCTCAGTTTTTCTAGAAGCAAAGCCTGGAGATCTTCACGGGCTGTCTCAGAGCGCGCTGAAATCAAGCTAAAAGGTGTCTGGGTTGGTGTAAAGTCTGCTACTTTATCTGCTTTGTTGTAAAGCGTCAAGCGAGGGATCTCCAGCATATCCAGGTCCTTCATGATCGAAAGTACCGTCTTTTCATGCTCTTCATGATTGGGATCAGACGCATCGATGACATGGACCAGGAGGTCCACATTCTTACTTTCTTCCAAGGTCGACTTAAAGCTCGATACTAGTTCTGTTGGTAGATCTTGGATAAAGCCAACCGTATCGGTCAGCGTCACTTGCAGATTGCCTGTTAAATGGATGCTCTTGGTTGTTGCGTCCAAGGTCGCAAAGAGTTCGTCGGCTTCATACTGGCTCTTACTGGTCAGCTGATTCATAATGGTCGACTTTCCTGCATTGGTATAGCCGATCAAACCAATCTTGAAAACAGGTGATTCCAAACGTTTTTCACGAAGGGTTTCCCGGTTCTTTTCAACTGCCTTGAGCTGGCGCTCGATATCGGTGATTTGATTGCGAACGCTCCGGCGGTTCAACTCCAACTGACTTTCCCCTGGTCCACGAGAACCAATTCCCCCAGCTTGACGGCTGAGCATGATCCCTTGACCGACAAGACGTGGCAAGAGGTATTTGAGCTGGGCCAAGTGTACCTGCAACTTCCCTTCATGACTCCTAGCCCGCATGGCAAAGATATCTAAAATCAGCTGCATCCGGTCAATGACCTTGACCCCAAGGATTTCTTCTAAATTGACATTTTGACGAGGGGTTAGGCGGTTATTGACCACTACCGTCGTGATCTCATCTGCTTCGACCATTTGAGCGATTTCTTCGAGTTTTCCTGAGCCGACAAAGGTCTTAGTATCGTATTTCTCCCGCTTTTGTGTATAGGAGCCCCGGACATCTCCACCAGCTGTTTTAGCCAGGCTCGCCAACTCCTCCATTGACATATCAAAATTGTCCATGCCTTGAAGTTCCACACCGACCAAAAGGATGCGTTCTTGTTTCTTTTCTGTTTCAATCATGCTGTAAAAACTCCTTTACATCTGCAAGAACCTGCTCCTTGAAGTGGGGGGCAGAAATGGCGTAAAATTTTACTTCCATCCGATTTCGAAACCAGGTCAGCTGCCGTTTGGCAAAACGACGCGTATTGCGCTTGAGGATCTCAATGGCTTCCTCAAGGCTCTGCTCTCCCTTAAAGTAAGGAAAGAGTTCCTTGTAACCAATGCCTTTAGCTGCCTGAACTTCCGGATGGTCATCATAGAGCCACCGAGCTTCATCCAGCAAGCCCTCCTCTAGCATGCGATCTACTCGGCGATTGATGCGATCATAGATCAAGGACCGGTCATCATCTAGACAGATGAGATAAGGTTCATAATCGGTTTCTTCGTTTGCGAGGTCCTGCCCAAAATGCGCAATTTCAAGAGCCCGCATGGCCCGACGTCGATTGAGTTGAGGAATCAAAAGTCCTTGCTCCGCCACTCTTTGGTACAAGTCTTCGTCCGACAACAAGTCCAATTGAGCGCGATAGGCCAGAATCTCTTCATGAGGAACTTCACCACCCAGATGATAACCTTCGAGCAGACTTTGGATGTAAAGGCCCGTCCCACCTGCAATGATAGGAAGCTTACCTCGGGCTGTGATCTCTTCAATCGCAGTCTTGGCTTCTCTTACAAAATCAAAAGCTGAGTAAGACTCGGTCACCTCCCGCACATTGATCAAATGATGGGGAGCTGCAGCTTGCTCTTCTGGTGTCGCCTTGGCTGTTCCAATATCCAGCTTGCGATAGACTTGTTGACTATCGCCACTGATAATTTCACCATTGAGGGCTTGCGCCAAATCGATCGCAAGAGCTGTTTTTCCAACAGCAGTCGGTCCCACAATCACAATTATCTTGGTTTTCATCGTTTTTCCTTGCAAAATTCACGTTTTTTCGTTACCATATATTATAACATAAATATTTAAAGTTCAGAAAAGGAGAAATTCTCATGGCTAAAGGATTTGGTAAAGGTTTTGTTACTGGTGTTGCTGGTACAGTTGCTGCTGTCGCAGGTGCAGTTTACACATTCAAGAAGAAAGTAATCGAACCAGAAGAACAAAAAGCAGCTTTCATCGAAGAAAACCGCAAAAAAGCAGCACGTCGCCGTGTCTCACACTAATCATTCAAAAAGCTCCGGAAAACCGGAGCTTTTTTTGCTGAAGAAAAAGTCCATTTTGGAAAATTTTCTCTTATTGGTAGGGTTTGTCACGATATGCTAACACAAGTAATGCTAAAAGAATTAGAATGATATATATTATGTTTATTCAAACATATACTGAAACTTTCCGCCGTGAGAAAAGTGCTAGAAACACTATGGTTTCTAGCACTCGGTAGTTTTGAGAGTAAAACAGTTCGGGGAACTGTTTTAGCCTGAGCCCAGAAATTAAAGAGCGAAGAGGTTCAAAACTAATTGAACACGGACTGCGGATTGTGTCAAAAAGATAAGTTCTCCTAGAATCGAAAGATTCTGCGTCAAACTTCCTATTTTGACTTTATCCGCAGACGTCCGTACTCACCTAAGGAAAGTTTCTATGATGACGTTTGTCTTCAATCTAAAAGCCCCGGGAAACCGGAGCTTTTAGATTGAAATTTCACCGTTCTTTGATCATCTTCGTTGCGATTTCCAAGAGTTCGACTCCCATCTGAAAATGCTCGTCTAATAAATCATAGACGGCATCTTCGGACAAGACACCACAAGGAAGATCTGCTGGAAAGTCAGCTTGATTGGAAAAGTCCAAATCATCAAAATAGGCTTGACTACTATAATAATCCCTCAGTTGGATATAGCTTTCTTGATGCTCTCTTAGCTGATCCACTGCTTTTTTGGTTTCTTCCAAAGTTTTGGCATAGTCATTCAAATAACCTTCCATTCTTTGGATCCGTTCGATGTTTTCCTGTGCAATTGCCATGATTTACTCCACTTTCACCACTTCTAGATGGGGGCCACCTAGAAGCACGAGGTATTTTTCTACTTGCTCTTTGCCATAAGAACGACGAAGAGCTTCTGCATAGAGATCGAGCTGATCCCGGTAGCGTTCGACCAATTGGCTAGGAATCTTGTAGTGATCCGTCTTGTAATCAAAGAGCAGGATCCGGTCTTCTAGCACCAAGTAACCATCCAAGATCCCCCGCACGACAAAGTCCTCACCACTAGCTGGATCTTTCTTCAGCATGGCAAAGGGTGCTTCGCGCCGGACTCGAGAGGCCTCTTTTTGAAGCAAGGTCCCCAAAGGTGTCTCATAGAAAGCAAGGATGGCCTCTAGCTTAATACGGGCTTTGACTGCTGGCTCTGCTTGGACTTGCTCCAAGGCTTGACGCAGTGTATCTAGCGTGATTTCTTCTTCAAGAGGCACGCGCTGCATGAGTTCATGGACAGCACTTCCGACTTGGGCTCCTGTCACGGATTTTTCTTGACCAAAAGTTGGTAGCTCAAAGTCAGGCGTCACACTCTTTGCATCCATGATCTGGACGCCATTGGCATCCATGACCGGCTCGTAGAATTTCTTGATCTGACTAGGGGTACGGACACTTGGTAAATGAATGGCCGGAGCATAGAGCTGATTGAGCCGATCAACATTTTCCAAGATATCCAAGGCCCGACGAATATCCTCTGACTGGCGGACATCCTTGAGCTGATCCAGGCGGGAATCCTTCTCCTTCTCTAGCGGTTCCAGCTGGTCTGCTGTCAGGTCTTCATCTGTCACAAAACGCGTGTCATAGGCCAGAGTATTCTTGGTAAACACATCTTGAATAGCAAAGAGCCAGTCCTGATAAGAGGTCCATTCTTTTCTTTTTTCAGGATCCAATTTGCCATTGCGACTAGTCCCCCAATCGGTATCGCGCAGTTTGTCCTCGCGACCTTTTCCGACCAGATAGAGCTTGAGCTCAGCCCGTGTCATGGCGACATAAAGAAGACGCATCTGCTCAGAAATCGTGGCCAATTTTGTTTCTTCCACATTGCGTTGGTAGCAAGGCGTTTCGATCTGCAGGCGAATGGATTCTGGAGCAGCTGGATTTTCTGTCTCAACCGGCAGGGTCGCAACATATTTAAATCCAATCCCTTTTTGACGACTGAGAATGATTGGCCCCGATTGATCCTTACGGTTAAATGCCTTGTCCATATTGAGAATAAAGACATACTTGAATTCCAGCCCTTTACTCTTATGGACGGTCATGAGCTGGACGGCATCTTTTGGTGCCGCAAGAGGAACACTGGCCAAGTCGTGTTCATTTTCGATCACCTTGTCGATCATGGCAATGAAGCGCGACAAGCCCTTAAAGCTGGCTTTTTCATAATCATTTGCCCGAAGCGTCAAGGCATAGAGGTTGGCCTGGCGCTGGGCGCCATTTGGAAGGGCGCCGACATAGTCATAGTAATAGCGATCCTCATAGATTTTCCACAGCAAATCATAGAGCGAAGAGGTCTTAGCAGCAGTCCGCCAAGTAGATAAAACCTTGAGGAAGTTCTCGATTTTAGCTAGGAGCTTGGCATCAATCAAATTTGCATGCTCTGCAGTCTTTTCAAGGGCTAACTGGACCTTGTGGTAGAAGGCCATTTGCTTTTGTTCTGGAAGGGTCTGCAAGGAAATCCGTGCTAACTCATCTTCATCAAAGTCAAACATGGGTGATTTCATGAGAGCAACCAAGGGATAATCATGCAAGGGATTGTTAATGGTCCGCAAGGTATCCAACATGACCATCACTTCCAGTGACTCAAGATAATGCGCCTGTCCGCTATCTGCCACAATCGGGATCTGGTACTGGTCAAAGGCTTCCAGTATCGCATCATTTCGCGTTCGAGTCGCAGTCAAGAGCGTGATCTCTTTAAAGGGCACTTTTTCCACCCGATGGAGACGTAAAATTTCTTTGATAACCAGGAGAATTTCTCCCTTGGAAACCGTCTCGAGTCCAGAAGCAGCTTCCTCGTCTTCGGTCTTTTCTTCCTGGTCTTGGCTGCCATCATAGAGCAAAAATTCTGCTCGATGTTGTGGCAAGGCTATCCGCTGCTTGTCGCTTCCTGCAACCAGATAATGGGTTTGATTGTAGTCAATCTCGCCCACCTCTTCGTCCATCAAATGGCGAAAGACATCATTGGTCGCGTCCAATACTTCCACATGACTCCGGAAATTTTCCTTGAGGAGGATCAACCGCCCTTTCGCCCCTTCTTCTTGGTAGGCTTTAAATTTATCATTGAAAATCTGTGGATCTGCCTGACGGAAGCGATAAATGGATTGCTTGATATCTCCCACCATGAAGCGATTGTGGCCATTTGACAGTAAGTCCAACATCCGCTCTTGGGTATGGTTGGTATCCTGGTACTCATCGACCATGACCTCATGATAGCGCTCTTGAAAGGCTTGTCTCACCTCTGGGAATTGCTCTAAAATTTGAATGGCAAAGTGACTAATATCCCCAAATTCATAAGCTTTTTCTTGGATTTTTCGCTCCAGATAAGCGCGAGCAAAGTCTTTGATAAAGTCCCGGAGCAAGGAGAGCATGGGGCCTTCCTCTTGGTGGAAGGTTTGTTGAAATTCCAGCTGATAGAGCTGATTTTCCAAGTCTCTGAGGCGATTGATATGTATGGTTTTATCCTGGTTATAAGCCGTGACTAGGTCTTTTAGCTCTTCCTTCCGGGCTCTATTGGTCAAGGCCCCCCCATTTGAAGCCCTGCTAATCGCCACGACCGCCTTTAGGACAGAAGTCAGTTGCTCTTTATTGGTGCGACCTGTCAGGCTTCCAATCTGATCGAGCACCTCTTCTACAGCTTCCAAATACTTTACCTTGCCAAATGCTTGGCCTTCATTGGACAAATGAAAGGCAAAAAAGCTCTCTGCCTCATAAAGGGCCTGCTGGATGCTCTCCATCAGAGTAGCTTCCACCTGGTCAAAATCGGTCTCTTCATAACCTTTTAGGAAATGCTCCTCCAGCCATTTCTCCGGATCGCTGGTCGACTGAAGAAAGTCATAGATCTGGTAGACCTGTTCTTTAAACAAGGTCAAATTTTTGCGCTGCCCCGTGAAATTCTTGACCATCTGCACAAAGGCTTCTTGGTTTTCCCCCTGGTAATAGCGGTCAAAAACAGCTTGAAAGACTTCATTTTGTAAGAGGCGTTGCTCACTAGCGTTTTGTAAAATGCGAAACTGAGGCGCCAACCCAAGCAAATAGCCATAGCGCGTTAGGACCTTTTGGGTAAAAGAGTCCATGGTTCCGATATCGCTGGTGGCGACATCTGCGATTTGACGGGCCAGGTGTTGCTTGAGCTCTGGGTCATCGCTCGCTTGCAGGGCTTTTCCAAGTTCACTTTCCAAACGCTCCTTGAGCTCTCCTGCTGCCTTGACCGTAAAGGTCGAGATAAAGAGCTCCTTAATCGAAATGCCACGCTGCATCTGATCCAGTATCCGCTGCACCATGACAAAGGTCTTTCCTGATCCAGCAGAGGCTGACACCAAGATATTGGTCCCCGAACTATAGATGGCATCGATCTGTTCTGGTGTCCGCTTTTGCTCTTTGGTAGAAGCTGCCTCTTGGGCCTGAAGGGCCTTGATTTCTTCTCTTGTCAAAAATGCTTGTTTGATCATTTGTTCAAGACCTCCTTCATCTTCTCGATCCAAGCGGCTTTCACCTTTTCACCGCGTATTCCTTTTTGGTCTAGTTTGGTCAAGAACCGTGCCTGACCTAGGTGACGATCCGCTTCAAATCCTGTAATGGATTTAAACTGCTCCACAAATGGTGCGATATTGCGCCCATTTTCACTATAGGGATTGATGGCAAATTGCCCCTTGAGAATTCCTTCTGCCGCTGTTTTATAGAGATAAGCGTTGTACAAGAGGAGCAGGTCCAGTTCTTCCTTACTCAGCATCATAGCCTTATTCTTATCATAGGCCTCGCCCAGATAAGGCGCCTGATCTGCCATAAAGAGCCCCTTGTACTGTTGACTTTTCATGGTTTGGTTGATGGCATCCTCTACTGTCTTGGTCTTTTTCAGATCCACTACGGGATCTCCCATTTCCAAATACATAGCTCCGAAAATCCCCTGCTCCTCTTGGTATTCCTTCAAATCCTGAATCGCAGAAAGATAGGTCGGCAATTGAGAATTCAGTCCATTAAAGAACTTGTCATAGTGAAATTGCGTCAGACTGGACTTATAGTCCACGACTCCGAGGGCTCCCCGATCCCTCAATTGATCAATGCGGTCCACCTTGCCTCGTAGCTGCAGGAGACGGCCATCGGACAATGGATAAGAGGTGTGGGTACTTCCACCAAAGAGGGTCTCCTCACCGATGGTCTCGATGCCATTTTGCTGGGCGAGGACACGCCCCGTTGTTTTCGCGGTATCAAGAAGCAAGTTGCGAATAAACTCGGTCTCTCCACTTTCTCCATACAATTGCTGAAACTCTGCTTCTTGGCTGGTCTCTCGAATCGCCTCGTTTAAACGCCGATCAAACGCTTGATCGGAGCCATCTTTTAAGACTCGTTCAAAGATCCGGTGCAAGAAATTCCCATGACTGCGAGCGTCTGGCCGGATCGTTTCATCCTCTTGTAAGCACAAGACATAGCGCAGATAAAAGGCATACTGGTGCTTGTAGTATTCATTCAAGGCAGAAGCGGATAAGGTCAAGGCTTTTCCCTCTGGATAGAGCGCTTGAAGCGTATCCGACTGAAGCTGACGGCTCTTTAATTCCGTTGAAATCTGAGGAATCTGGATGCCTTCAGCGGCTAATTTCTTGCGCAAGACCCGTACCGCCACACCCCAAAAGCTGGCTTCTTCAGGAGACAACTCACTCGTAATTTCTTCTTGATGGAGTTCGATCACGCGCGCTAGGAGGGCCCGGTAGGTCCCGATATCATCACTCGAGGCTTGGGTTTGTTTGGTCGTCCACTCGATGGCAATAGGTTTCTTGGTCAATTCGACAAGGTAAGGAGAGACACTATCTTCCATTTCATTGACCAAGCTAGGGGCCGATAGGACCAGTTGGTTGGTCGCCGCATTGAGGAGCGAAACCGCCACAAAGCGATTCTTCTTGAGATTTTCACTGGTCACCACCTGGAGCTCTGCTCCTTCTTGGGTGGCCTCATTGAGCTGCTGGCGCTCTTCTTCACTGAGTAGAGAGGTGTTCTGAGCAATCTTTGGAAAACGCTCCTGGGTCAGCCCGATCGCGTAGACATAAGGCGCTGTCAAGGGTTCAATCAAGTCATAGGACTGAACGGTCACCACATCAACAGTAGCAGGAACTGTCCGGTATTGAGACAATTGCATCCCCGATAAGAGGAGAGCTAGAAAGTCATCCACTGTCAGCTCTTGGTCCTCAAAGACCACGTTCAACTCCTCTAAGACATGAAGGAAGGCCTTCCAGACCTGGTCATAGCGCTCCTGCTCCTCCAAGGCTAGATCCTTGATCAAAGCTTGTAGATTCTGAGAAAGCTGGGCCTCTTGCAGAAATTCTGTAAAGGTGGTTAAGAGTTGGGTCACCTTTTGTTTGCGCTGTGAAAAGAAAGGAACTAGAGGTTCTACGACGCGTTCCCGGAGGGCATTGAGCTCCTCTAGATTGAACTTACCCTGACGATTGCTAGTAAAAGGCTTGTGAAATTTTGTAGCACCCTTTACTTCCGCAAAGCGAAGGTATTGCTCAAAAGCATCAACTTCTTCTTGCGTCAGATCACTATACAGACCCGTTTTTAACAGATTGATGACGTCTTCCGTCTGATAATTGAACTGCTTGATCCGCCCTAGCGATTCAATGACCTGAATCAAGGGATGGTGGACCATGGCCTCACTTCGTCCCAAGTAAAAGGGAATCTGATACTGGTCAAAAATGGTCTTGAGCTGCAGTTGATAAGCTTCCACATCGCCTAGCAAGACCCGAATATCCCGATAGCGTGCCCCATCATGAAGACGCTGACGGATGGATTTAGCGACATATTCCAACTCTTCTTTTTGTGTATTGGTTTGCCAGAGTTGGACCGCTGTTCGATCGTCCTCTTTGAGCTCATTTTCCACTTGTGAAAAATCATAGCGCGCTTCTAACATGCGGGTAATGCGACTAAAAGAGTCTTCGATCGCTTGCCCACAATACTGAGGCTGTACCTCAAAAGTCTTTGCCAGCTGGAGGAGAAAGTCAACACTGGCTTGGTAAAGATTTCCCTCTCTAAAGCTTGCCCGATAAGCTTTTTCACTGGCATAGACCCCGATGACAATCTCTACTCCTTTTCGGTGAAGGAGACCAATCAATGCCTCTTCTTCTGCAGAAAAACGCGTGAAGCCATCGACGACGATCGCCACATTCTGTAATTGCTCTTCCAGCTGCCCTTCTTCGACCTGATTGAGGAAAAAGGCCATCTTGGACTGGGATTCATACTTGTGCTGTACCAGCATCTCAGAGACCGCTTCAAAAATCGCCAAGAGGTCCTCTCTTTTTTCAGCTTCCTCGAGCAACTCCAAATCGGTAAAATCCATCTGGGCCGTCTGCAATTCATGATAGAGCTGGACTAATTGCTGGATAAACTGAGGATCCTTGCGCAGTGCCCCGTAAACTTTGAGATCCTGCTCCTTCATCTGGGACAGAGCTTTAAAAAATAGCATACCTAGACCGATGTCATCCAAGGGGTGCTCCTCAAAAACCTGATTCAGGATGAAATAACGGGCCATTTGGGCAAAGCGCGTGACGGTAATGGCAAAAGAAGCCTGACCTTCTAAATAGGACAAGACCTTGGCTTCTTTTTCAAAGGAAAGAGAGTTGGGCGCAATGTAAAACACACGCTTGCCCTGTTCTACTAACCCTACGGCTTCTTGTGTCAGGACCTGGGTCAAGGGGGTCCGAACATCCGTATAGAGTAATTTCATCCGATCCGTTCTCCTTTTGGCATTTTCTTGAGAGCTTGTTATTTTCTTATTATATCATTTTCACAGGAGGGACTAAAGCAAGAAGTCATGCTCCTCTTGGCCCCATTTTAGGAGATTTGTGCTACAATAAAAGTTGAAGAGACAGAAAGGATACCACCTATGACCAGCATTTATGATTTTTCTTTAGAAAACCAGAATGGGGAGGAGATTCCCCTTTCCCACTACCAAGGTAAGGTCCTCATCGTTGTCAATACAGCAACAGGCTGTGGCTTGACCCCGCAATACCAAGGACTGCAAGATCTCTACTTGCGCTACCAGGAAAAAGGGCTTGAAATCCTAGACATTCCCTGTAACCAATTCATGGGGCAGGCACCAGGAACTGCAGAAGAAATCAATAGCTTCTGCAGCCTCAACTACCAGACCACCTTCCCACGATTCGCTAAAGCCAAGGTCAATGGCAAAGAAGCCCTTCCTCTCTATGACTGGCTCAAAAGCCAAGCAGCTGGGCCACTGGGCAAACGCATCGAATGGAACTTCGCAAAATTTGTCATCGACCGACAAGGCCAAGTCGCCCAACGCTTCTCCTCCAAAACAGAACCAGCTGCTATGGAAGACTTGATCCAAGAATTGCTTGAAAAATAAGCAAAAAAAGGAAAGAATGATGTTTGAATAAACGACATTCTTTCCTTTTTCTTACTGTATTCATCTATTCAGTCCAAGCTTCAAGAAGGTTGTTTGTTTGACTGAACTTTTAACTGTGTTTTTCTTTATACTTATCGGAATCCTTCGTAAAGAGTTTCTGGGGTAAATCAACCAACCAATCAAAAAGACGGTCGCCTACAAATTGAATAGCTAGAAGAATTGCAGTTGCCACTATAAAGCATAAAATGATGTAATTATCAACATTTGCCATTTTTTAGCCTCCCTATTTTCATACCACTATCATTGTCTATTCATCTTGAGTGTTTTCTGATATCTTAGTTAATAATGCATCTATAATAGCAGGTGAGACTTTTCTCTCTTTTAAAGAATACATCCCCTTAGGCTCAAAATGCATTTGCATATTTAATAATTGTTTCCCATTTAGAAAGATCATACTACTAAAGGAACTTTGTACCGTAGTATCATGCTGACCATAGATAAAACTTCCGTTATCTATCTTTGGATCTATATAAGGAATATAATAGATTGCAGTTCTACTAGAAGCTGATTTTTTCACTGCTGGAAGTTCGTTTTGTTGGTAAAAAGATGAATTTAAATAAGTATCTAATAATTCTTGAGCTTGTCCAGAATTCTGGATATGAAATTTTACTTCCCCTCGATTATACGCACCCAATGTTTCAATACCTGTATGGTCATATACATAAGCTTTGAAATTCAAGCCACCAACTTGTTTGTTATCTTTATCGAAAAATACATATGTAACAGATACGCTTTTTTCGGAATCATCATAATCCCAAACACCTTCATCATTTAGTTTAACACTAGTTACGCCGTATTGCGACATCACTTCTTTCACATCCTTATCGGACAATATTTTCTCAAGATCTTCTGCTGTTGTGAATCTAAGCTTGTCTTCTTCACTATCACTACTAGTTTCAGAGCTCATCGAATCGCTAGTACTAGGGCTACTACTCTTTGAAACAGTCGATTTCGAACAAGCACCTAAGCAAGCCAATACTAAAATACCAACACCTATCATTTTCAGTTTTTTAAGTTCCATTTATTTTCCCTTTTTCATTTATATAAAATCTCTCAATACCTTTTTACAATTGGGATTGAGTGTGGTGCGTAACGACTGTTACCCTATACATTTAAAAACAATAGCCACCTATCTAACACAAGATCAAGCTTGTTGAGATCAAATTTTCCAAAATCTTCCCATTGTTATGTAGAATGTTTTACACAAAAATCGTACACTATCATAAAATTACGCTTTCATTTTACCACCTTGTCTTATCTTTGAAAAGGATTTTTTAGAAAATATTTGGTAAGGCTAAGCCTTCTTACCCTTTATATGTAATAAGGCAGTCATACTTTGTATTTTGGTGATTTTTAATGTTTCAAAAAAGCCTGAGCCAACGCTCAAGCTTTTTGGTTTAATCAATTTCAAGTCCACCGGTGTAGAGGCGATAATAGGTGCCACGTTCTGCCATCAAGGAAGCATGGTTGCCTCGCTCGATGATGCGTCCATGGTCCATGACCATGATGACATCGGAATTGACAATTGTCGACAGACGGTGGGCAATGACAAAGACTGTCCGACCTTCCATCAGGCGGTCCATCCCTTCTTGCACCATCTTCTCTGTCCGTGAGTCGATAGAAGACGTTGCTTCGTCCAGAATCAAAACAGGTGCATTGGCAAGGGCTGCACGGGCAATGGCGATCAATTGCCGTTGACCATTTGAAAGGCCAGCTCCATCATCCGTCAAGACCGTTTCATAGCCCTGATCCAAATGCTTAACAAAGGAATCCACATTGGCAATCCGAGCCGCCTCAAGGATCTCCTCACGCGTTGCATCGGCACGGCCATAAGCGATGTTTTCCGCAATCGTACCAGTGAATAAGTGGGTATCTTGAAGAACGATTCCGAGGGATCGGCGAAGAGAATCTTTCTCGATCAATTTGATATCGATCCCATCATAGGTGATCATTCCAGACTGGATATCATAGAAGCGGTTGATCAAGTTGGTGATGGTTGTCTTCCCTGCACCAGTCGCTCCGACAAAGGCCACTTTTTGACCCTTATCCGCATAGAGATTGATACCTTTTAGGATCTGCTTTTTCCCATCATAGGAGAAATCAACATTATCAAAGACCACATTTCCGACCATCTTGACAAGCTGGTAATCTCCATTTGGACGAGGGTGTTTCCAAGCCCACTTGTTGGTTTTCTGATCGGTTTCAACCATTTCTCCATCGACCAGTTCATAATTGACCAGCGTCACTTTTCCAAGGTCGACTTCTTCTTCTTCATCCAAAAGATCAAAGATACGATCTCCACCAGCCAAGGCCATCAGGACAAAGTTCAATTGTTGAGAGACCTGGGCAATGGGACCCGTGAAGGAGCGGTTCAATTGTAAGAAGGCCATGAGACCACCAATGGTTAAACCACCGATGCCGTTTAGCGCAAAGAGTCCACCGATCAAGGCTGTCAGAACAAAGGAAACATTTCCCAAGTTCCCAAGAATTGGCATGAGGACATTGGCGTAGCGATTGGCTAGATAAGAGGATTCAAAGAGTTGGTCATTGATCCGATCAAAATCTTCAATGCTTTCAGCTTCGTGCACAAAGGCCTTAACCACCTTCTGACCAGTCATCATTTCTTCAATAAAGCCATTTTCAATCCCCAAGTTTTTTTGTTGGGCCCCGAAGTAACGACCTGACTTGCTAGAGACATTCTTCATGACATAGAACATTACGACAAGCATCATAAGGACAATCAAGAACAAGAGCGGACTAACCGTCAGCATGGTAATCGTTACCCCAAGGATGGTAATCGCTGAGGATAGAAGTTGAGGAATGGATTGTTCAATCGCTTGGCGAAGGGCATCAATATCATTGGTATAGATAGACATGATGTCCCCATGTTGGTGGGTATCAAAGTAACGAACGGGCAGTTTTTGCATACGGGCAAACAACTGATTTCGCAGACTTCTAAGCGAGTCTTGAGAAACCGTCGCCATAATCAAGGTAAAGCCATAGTTAGCAAGTACCCCGATCAAACAGATCAAACCAACCCGTGTCAAGAAGGACAAGAGCGGTCCAAAATCATGGCTGTTGGACGTTAACATGGGCTCCACATAGACATCGACCAAAGACTGAATCGAAGCTGTCACATTGACCGTCGCAAGAGACGATAGAACGATCAAGATAGAGGAGATGATCAAGGACAACTTGTAGTTTTTCCAAAGGAAGTCGAGCAGGCGAAGGATTGAGCCTAGATTTGCTTTTTTCTTAGTTTTCATCTGCTTCTCCTTTCCCTTGTGTTTGCATTTCATATACTTCTTGGTAGATGGCATTGGTCGCAAGCAATTCCTCGTGACGACCGATGGCATCAATCTGACCATCATTCATCACGATGATGCGATCCGCATCTTGAATAGAGGAAATCCGTTGACCAATGATGATTTTAGTAGTCTCTTTCAAGCTCCTTGCCAATCCTTGACGGATTAAACTGTCGGTCTTGGTATCGACCGCAGAAGTTGAATCATCCAAGATCAAGATCTTTGGATTCATGAGGAGAGCACGCGCGATACAGAGACGTTGACGTTGGCCACCGGACACATTGGATCCCCCACGCTCAATCATTGTGTCATAGCCCTCTTTGAAATCTTGAATAAATTCATCGGCTTGGGCAATCTTACAGGCTTCGATAATCTCTTCATCCGTCGCATCTTTATTCCCCCAGCGCATATTCTCTTTAATCGTACCAGAGAAAAGGACATTGGTTTGAAGAACCATCGCCACTTGCTTACGAAGGGAATCAAGGTCGTATTCTTTGACATCGTGACCTGCTACTGTCACTCGACCAGACTCAACATCATAGAGACGAGGAATCAACTGCACCAAGCTCGATTTCCCTGATCCTGTTCCTCCCAAGATGCCAATGACTTCCCCTGAACGAATGGAAAGATTAATGCCTTGCAAGACATGGGTCTTGTCCCCATTTTCATCGGTATAGGCAAAAGTCACATCCTCAAAGTTGATCGATCCATCTGCGACTTCTTTAATCCCATTTTCCGGAGAGACAATGGTCGCTTTGGTCGTCAAGACTTCATTGATCCGCTCGACTGAGGCCATGGAAATTGACAACATGACAAAAATCATCATAAACATCATGAGGGACATCAGAATGGTCATGGTGTAGCTAAACATAGAGGTCAAATTCCCAGTAGAGAGTTGGCCACCAACGATCAGATGTGCCCCAATCCAGGAGATCAAAAGGAAGGAAGCATACATGGAAAGCATCATAGCTGGGCTACTCAAGACAACGACACGAATAGCCTTCATAAACATATTATAAATCAAACGTGAAGCCTTCTTGAATTTAACCGTTTCATCTGCTTCCTTAACGTAGGACTTCACCACCCGCATATTAGTGATGTTTTCTTGAATGCTGTTGTTGAGATTGTCATAAGCTTCAAATACTTCTGTAAAGAGCGGATACACAATCTTCATGATGATACTTAAGACAGCCGCCAAAAAGATGGTTACATAAACAAAGATCATGGCCATTTCCGGATTGATCATGAAACAAGCTACAATGGCAAAGATCAAATTGAGCGGTGCCCGCACACAAATCCGGATCACCATTTGATAGGCATTTTGCACATTGGTCACATCCGTCATCATCCGAGTGACTAACCCACCTGATGAGAACTGATCAATATTTTCAAATGAGAAGGTTTGGACTTTTTTGAAAATGGCCCGACGAAGGTTTTTGGCAAAACCAGCGGAAGCATAGGCGCCATAACGGGCAGACTGCATTCCACAAAAGAGGGAGAGGAAGGCACAGACCAGCATGAGCCCACCATAAAACAAAATATTGTTCATGTTTCTTTGTTGAACACCCTGGTCCAATAAACTCGCCATGACAAAGGGAATCGAAATTTCAAACATGACTTCAAAGACCATGAACAAGGAAGCCAATATTGAGGGCTTCTTGAATTCCTTGATCTCGGAAATTAAGGATCGAATCATCATTACCTCCAAAGTTTTTCATACTTTTTTCTGCGGTAGAAGCAAAGCTTTTTCCCACCGAAAAATAGGTCAAAACACACAAAATTCCCTGAGGGAAAGACCCTAGGGATTACGCGTTTTTCATAATCTTCATTGTAACCTAAATTGCAAAAAAATGCAAGATTTTTAGACAGCATCCGTTTTTCTGTTGATCCAGTACAAAAGAGTCTGGGACAAAAGTCCTAGCCTCTCAATTGTCTTTGGATTGTCGAGCAAGA
>NZ_JVSR01000066.1:0-17796 GCF_001069785.1 Streptococcus parasanguinis | reverse complement strand
AATTTAGTTGTATCCAACCATACTTGGTAAACCAACTTGTCGCCACGTTTCACAGTCTTCGTATTGATATTTTCTGCTTCATTGTTGTCTGTTTTGTCTACATATGGATCAGTATTTGTTTCACCATATTTATCAGTCAACTCGGCATCATCATCAAGAAGCTTGTTATCAGTGATAGAGAATTTCTCTGTATTCAAGACATATTTCTCTGGTTGGAACTTAGGTTCTTCTGGTGGACGAACTGTGTTATTGAATTCTTTATCAGCTGGTTCTGTCACGTTTGTGATCAAGGCTTTGGCTGTACCATCATGAGAAACAGTAACAGTTACAACTGCAGCCATTGTGTCGTAATCGACAGTTGCGTCTGTACCCTTAACCTCTGTCACAGTGTACTTGTAAGTACCTTCTTGACCCTTCTTGTATTTAAGGGCAGTAACAGTTTCACCAGCTTTATTAGTGTAATCTACTGGAGCAAACTTGATCTTACCAGCTGCATCGTTGGTTGCAGTTGCAATCACAACATTGTCGCTGTCTTTCAACTCGAATGTGAATTCGCCAGCTTTCAGATCACGGCCTTCCAATTTCTTAGTGAAGTTGAATTCTACTGAGATTGGAACACTGTTAACACGTTTTTCAGTTGGTTTGTTTGGTTTTTCAACAGTCTTGCTTACTGGGTTGTAGTAGTTAACAACTTGTGCTGCCTTGTTTTCGATATCTGCACCAGCTACGACATCGTCTTTCACTGTTGCTGGGATATCAAATTTATAGTAGCGTCCAAATTCGAACTTAGTAGTATCAATGATTTGAGTATTTTCAGCGTCGCCAAGTGACTTCGTGAAGCCATCTTTCAGGTTCGCTGTCAGAACACCATTGTTATCAGAGATATCGAATTTCGTCGTAACGTCTGCACCAGTAACTGAATCGTAAACCTTGATATCTGACGCATTAACAGTCAATTTATCCTTGTCGTAGTTATCTGTGATTCCTACTGTTTGGATATTTTCTTTGTTAGTTGCTGAGAATTTAGTTGTATCCAACCATACTTGGTAGTAAAGTTTTTGACCACGTTCAACTGTCTTAGTATTCAAGTTTTCATCTTCGTTGTTGGCAGTTGTATCGACATATGGATTGGTGTTTGTTTCACCATATTTATCTGTCAATTCAGAATCGTCATCAACGAGCTTAGTACCTGTAATATCGAATTTCGCTTTAGAAACAACGTATTTCTCTGGTTGGAACTTAGGTTCTGTTGGTGGAGTTACCTTGTTGTTGAATTCTTTATCAGCAGGTTCTGTCACGTTTGTGATCAAGGCTTTGGCAGTACCGTCATGAGAAACAGTAACGGTTACAACTGCAGACATTTCATCATAAGTGACAGTTGAGTCTGTACCCTTAACCTCTGTTACAGTGTACTTGTAAGTACCTTCTTGACCCTTCTGGTATTTAAGGGCAGTGACAGTTTTACCAGCTTTGTTTGTGTAATCAACTGGAGTGAACTTGAAGTTACCGTTTGCGTCGTTGGTTGCAGTCGCAATCACAACATTGTCGCTGTCTTTCAACTCGAATGTGAATTCGTTAGCTTTCAGTTCACGTCCTTCCAATTTCTTAGTGAAGTTAAATTCTACTGAGATTGGAACATTGTTGACACGTTTTTCAGTTGGTTTTTCAGGTTTTTCAACTTTCTTAGTAGTTGGGTTGTAATAGTTAACTACTTGAGCCGCAGTATTTTCGATATCTGCACCAGCTACCACATCGTCTTTCACTGTTGTTGGGATATCAAATTTATAGTAGCGTCCAAATTCGAATTTAGTTGTGTCGATGACTTGTGTGTTTTCTGCATCGCCAAGTGACTTCGTGAAGCCAGCTTTCAAGTTAGCAGTGATCACACCGTTGTTGACAGCGATATCGAATTTATCAGTTACTTCTGCACCTGTTACAGAGTCATAAGCTTTGATGTCAGCCGCATTAAGATTTAATTTAGCTTCATCATAGTTATCTGAGATACCAACTGTTTGGATGTTGTCCTTGTTAGCTGTATCAAATTTAGTTGTATCCAACCATACTTGGTAAACCAATTTAGAACCACGTTCAACAGTCTTAGTATTCAAGTTTTCTGCTTCGTTGTTTGATGCATCGTCTGCATATGGGTTCGCATTTGTATCTGCGTACTTGTCTGCCAACTCTCTATCATCGTCAACAAGCTTGTCACCAGTGATATCGTATTTCTCTTTAGAAACAACGTATTTCTCTGGTTGGAACTTAGGTTCTGTTGGAGGAGTTACACGGTTGTTAAATTCTTTATCAGCTGCATCTGTTACGTTGGCAACAATTGCTTTTGCTGTACCATCGTGTGAAACAACTACTTTAACAGTAGCAACCATTGTGTCGTATTTGACAGTTGCATCTGTACCAGGAGTTTCTTCTACTGTGTAGTTGTAAGTCTTACCAAGATCATCACGACCAAATTCAAGAGTCTTGAAGACAATCTTACCAGCAGCGTCATTCTTCACGCGTTCAACTTCAACGCCGTCTTTCTTCAATACGAATTCGAATTCCTTGGCTTGAAGTTCACGACCTTCCAAACGTTTCGTGAAGTTCATTTCCACTGGAACTGGAACGCTGTTGACACGTTTTTGTGTTGGTTTTTCAGGTTTTTCAACTGTCTTGCTTACTGGGTTGTAAACGTGAACTGTTTGGTTGGCTGTATTTTCAATATCAGCACCAGCTTTAACAGATTCTTTCACAGTTGCTGGAATATCAAATTTATAGTAACGTCCAAACTCGAACTTAGTTGTGTCGATAACAGGAGCGTTTACTTTATCTTTGATAAATTCATCTTTAGAAGTTGCAGTGATTGTACCATTTTCAACTTTGATGTCGAATTTATTGGTTACTTCTGCACCAGTTACTGAATCATATGCTTTGATGTCCGCTGCATTGACGTCCAATTTATCAGCGTCGTATGTATCAGATACACCAACGTATTGGATGTTGTTCGCTTCAGTGAATTTAGTTGTATCAAGCCATACTTGGTAAACCAATTTAGAACCACGTTTAACTGTCTTCGTATTCAAGTTTTCTGGTTCGTTGTTAGTTGTCTTGTCTACATATGGATCCGCATTTGTTTCAGTGTATTCATTTGTTAACTCATTGTCGTCATCCATCAACTTGTTACCAGTGATGTCATATTTCTCTTTAGAAACGACAAATTTTTCTGGTTGGAATTCTGGAGTTTCTGGAGGAGTGACTTTGTTGTTGAATTCTTTATCTGCAGTACCATCAGTAGCCTTACCGTTGGCATCTTTACCACCAGTTGAGGTAACGTTTGTAACAGTTGTCAATGAGTGACCGTTCTTGGCAACTTCAACTGTAACAGTCGCCTTCATTTGGTCGTAAGTCATTCCAAATTCTTTGTTTTCAGGAATCACTTCTTCTACTGTATACGTATGAGTACCAACTTTCGTATTGTCGAATGACAATTCTGAGAAGGTTACGTTACCGTCAGCATCATTTTTCACTGTTTCAACTTTGTTACCAGCAGCATCTTTCAATACGAAGCTGAATTCGCCTGCAGCCAATTTACGGCCAGCCAACTTCTTAGTGAAGTCAAATTTCGTTACAACTGGAGAAACCACATAGTTGTTAAACTCAGTGTCTTCTGGCATTGTAACAGCTGCGCTCAAGATACCTGTAGCTGCATTTTTGGTTACATTAACAGTTACGACTGCATTCATTGAATCGTAGTCGATGTTTGTATCTGCGCCAGCTACTTCACGTACAGTGTAAGTGTGTTCACCTACAGCGTTGTATTCAATCGCATCAAATGTGATAGATCCATCTGCTGCATTTTTCTTGGTTTGGATCACATTGCCATTTTCAAGCAATTCGAATGTGAAGGCATCCTTTGTAAGCTCTTTCCCTTCAAGACGTTTAGTGAACTTGAATTGAGCTTGAGTTGCAGCAGGTGTGAAGGTATTGTTGAACTCTGTATCTGCAGGAAGAGCATTTGTTGCTTTAAGAACGTGACCTTCTTTCGTAACAGTAATTGTTACTTCAGCTTTCATTGGGTCGTAAGTCATTCCTGCTTCAGAACCTTGGACTTCTTCTACAGTATACTTGTGAACACCTACTTGTGTATTGTCAAAGGTCAAATTATCAAAGGCTACAACACCTTGTTTAGTATTGGTCTTGGTTTGAAGAGTCTTACCATTTGCATCTTTCAATACAAATGTAAATTCGCCTTCTTTCAACTCACGGCCTGCAAGGGCTTTGCTGAAGTCGAAACGAGTCTTAACTGGAGCTACTGCAAAGTTGTTAAACTCTGTATCTGCCGGCATAGTAACTGCAGCGTTCAAAAGACCAGTTTGAGCGTCTTTTGTGACGTTAACAGTCACAACAGCGTTCATTGGATCATAATCGATATTCGTATCTGTTCCAGCTTTTTCACGTACAGTGTAAGTATGTGTACCTGCAGCAGCGTACGAGATTGCATCGAATTGGATGGTTCCATCCGCTGCATTTTGTTTAGTTTGGATGACGTTACCATTTTCAAGCAATTCAAATGTGAAGGCATCCTTAGTAAGCTCTTTCCCTTCCAATTTCTTAGTGAACTTGAATTGAGCTTGTGTAGCAACAGGTGTGAAGGTATTGTTGAACTCTCTATCTGCAGGAAGTGTATTTGTCGCTTTAAGAACGTGCCCTTCCTTAGTAACAGTAATTGTTACTTCAGCTTTCATTGGGTCATAAGTCATTCCTGCTTCAGAACCTTGAACTTCTTCTACAGTATACTTGTGCGTACCAACTTGTGTATTGTCAAAAGTTAAATCATCAAAGGCTACAACACCTTGTTTAGTATTGGTCTTGGTTTGAAGAGTCTTACCAGTTGAATCTTTCAATACAAAGCTAAATTCGCCTTCTTTCAACTCACGACCTGCAAGAGCCTTGCTGAAGTCAAAACGAGTCTTAACTGGAGCTACAACGTAGTTGTTGAAGATTTTATCATCTGCACTTGATTTGAATCCACCTTCACCAGTGTACTTAACTGAAGCTTGCAAATCACCATTAGCGTCTTTCGTAACCTTTACAGTCATGGTTACTTCCATAGCATCATAGTCGACATCCTTATCTGCACCTTTTACTTCAGTGATGGTATATGTATAAGTACCTTCTTTTTTAAATGACAATTCTGAGAAGCTTGCCTTACCATTTTTATTTGTGACAGTTTCTTCCACACCAGGCGAAGATGAGTTTTCCTTAATCTTGAAGCTGAACTCACCATCAACAAGCACACGTCCCTCAAGTTGTTTTTCAACTTCTGGTTTTACCTTGATGGTTTCTGTCTTGTCATAGTAGTAGATTGGTTGTTTGTATGGTGTCAAGGAGTTGAGCAAGTCAACGTTGGTACCAATACCTCCTACTCCACGTTCCAATTGTGAATTTGGTGAAAGGTGACCGATATTGTCTCCCAAGAAAGGAACAAAGACTGTCTTATACGGAGTGTAGCCAGCAGCCCATTGGAAATCGAACGGAACTGTCTTACCGTTTGGATAGTTCGTTTTTGCACCAGTTTTTGGATCAGTTACCGTATGCGCAATCGTTGTAAGCGGTGTCTTTTTGACTACTAGTTCTTCAGTATTAGCTTCTCCCGGCTTGATTGGTTTGGTCTCCGCTAAAAGCATATAACCGTCAGTGTTCAAAGTACCATCCGAACGTTTGCTTTGTTGTTTGGGATCTAGTAGGTAAACACGAACCACTACAGATCCATCTTCACCCACAATTTCTTTGATACGCTTAATTCCTGCACGCTCAGCATCCATGAATTTGGTACCAACGGTGTAAGGACGGCTTACATAACCAGAAGTTGTATCTGGATCTACCGTTTGATAAAGTTTATAAACTGTCTCTTTAGTAATACCATTTCCAAGATCTTCAGTTTGCTTGGTAAATTGGCGTTCTCCAGAAGCTGTGAATTTTTGCCCTTCCATAGCTTTTAGAGTATATTTAGCTAACTCAGTTTCATTGCCATTTTCTTTATAGTCCTGAGTTGTAACAGACTTACCAGTTTCCTTGTAGGTAGGGTTTTTCTTGTCAACAAGTTTATAGTAAGTGGTCTTTTCAACATTGGCAGGGATCTTAAAGTTTGTATCTGTAACTTGACGACCATTATATGTAGGTTCAACTGCATTTAAGATATCATTTGAATTACGTGCGTCATAAACAGCATCAAAGCGGGCTTGTTCAGCTGGAGTCAGGTTATGACCAGCAGCTACCAAAGCTTGAATCGCTGGACCAACTTCAAATCCCATTTGAATGAATGGTTGGTCTGTTTTACCAGGACCTTGACCAGCCCCTGCTTGGTAATCCACTTGCAGTGTCAACTCATTATTAGATTTTGGAGTGGTTGTAGTGAATTTTTGAACACCACTAGTTGCAGTGACTGTATGTGTTTCAACAACAGCACCTGTATTCTTATCGATCAGTTCAACTGTAGTATCTGTCGAACTATCAAAGTTTTTATAAGCACGTGCATAGTAGTTTGTGTTGTAACGGGCATTAAATTTTGTCAAATTCCAGATACCAAAAGTATAGAAATCTCCTTCTTTAGCTTGGTAACCAGCTGGAATTGTTTGAGAGTGCACAGATGCTCCGTTAGGATCTGTCATGTCAGGGTTAGCAGAAACATTCGAAGCAATGGTCGTTACAACATCAATCGGTGTCACATTATGGTCTGTCAAAGCACGTTTACCACGACGACGGCTACTTACAGCTAAAGCTCCTGCATTTGTACGTTCTTCATTAGCATTTGCCACAGCCACAGCAGCATTTGTACTTGCTACTCTATCTGATTGCGCAGCTGCTTCTGTACCAGTGATCGGAGCTGCTGAACTTACAGTAGCTGAAAAAGTAGTCGTTCCTGCTGGTGTAGCTGCTTCTTCTCTTGCAGCTGCTCTTTCTGAGCTTTCACCTGCTGCAGCAGAAGTTGCAGTAGGTTGAGCTGTGGTAGCCGCTGTTGTAGAAGCTGGTTTAGAGCTTGACTCTTTTTTCTTCTCTACAGGTTTGCTGGTTTCTGATGACGCTGTCGTTTTTGGAGCTTCTTCAGATTTTTTAGTTTCAGCTTTAGCTGGTTTTGCAGCTTCTTCAGCTTTCGCTTCCTTGTTTTCTGTAGCAGCTGGTGTTTCAGCTACTTCAGCTTTTTCAGTTGCTGGAGCTGGTGTTTCTGAAGTTGCAGCAGCAGTCCCAGAACGGTCAATTTTTGGAACTGATGCTCCTTCCCCGTATGCCTTAGAAGCACCAGGTGCTTCTGTTTGACTTGATTCTGTTGCAGCAGGTTGCGTTTCTGAAGTTGCTGTTTCTGCAGGTCCAGAGGCTGCTTTTGCTTCATCCGCTGACGCAGATTGAGCACCTGCAGCAAAGAGCGCTGTTCCTAAGAGAACAGAACAAACCCCAATGCTATATTTTCGTAAAGAAAAGCGTTGGCGTCTATTGAAAATATCCTTCATTTATAGGATCTCCTTTTTCATATTTCATGATTCCATGATACAAATAAAATTGTAACATTCTTGACATCAAGAGTCAATCTGTTGAAATTTAATTGTAATATTCTTGTTAAAATGTTATATTATACCACATATTTTTTAATATTTTGTGCCAAATTGTCACATTTTTTCCTATTTGGTTCAATTTTTTTACGCCAATAAAAAAGAGTTCAAGAAAACAAAGTCGTTTTGTTTTCTTGAACTCTTCTATTTTATTTCACTTCGGAGATCAATCCGGTATCCACATCATACACAGCTCCTGAAATCACTACATCCTCTGGAATCAAAGGGGAAGCTTTTAAAAGCTCCATATCTTCACGGACACTCTCTTCAATGTCTTGAAAGGGGAGGAAGTCACGCCCTCCCACATCTACTCCCAGTTCTTTCTTTAGATGCTGCCGGAAAGCTTCGTTTTCAAAGGTTTGTGCGCCACAGTCTGTATGGTGCAAGACGACGATTTCGCGGGTTCCCATCTGTTGCTGGGAAATAACCAAGGAGCGAATCATATCATCGGTCACGCGCCCTCCAGCATTCCGCAAAATGTGGGCATCTCCAAGAGCCAGACCTAGTGCAGGCGCTACGTGAAGCCGGGAATCCATACAGGTCACAATGGCTACTTGTGTTTTGGGCTTAATGGGAAGACGGAGGTCTCCATGTAGCGCCACATAAGCTTGGTTGGCTGTTAAAAAATTATCAAAATAAGACATGGTCTCTCCTTTATTCCTTTGAAATTCAAATCATCTATTATTTTACCACAACTCACTATTTCTGTCAGAGGGGACCTCCCGTCATCTGTCACATCTGAAAAAAAGCCTTAAACTTCCCGTTTAAGACTTTTCTACTATTAAAATTAAAATACTTTCTTCAAGACTTCAGACAGTGTACTTACACCGACCACTTCGATCCCAGATGGTGTCGAAATCCCCGTCAGAGAATTTTTCGGAACATAAATCTTGGTAAAACCGAGCTTGGCAGCTTCATTGATGCGTTGTTCGATCCGATTGACCCGGCGGACTTCTCCTGTCAAGCCCAACTCTCCAACGAAACACTCTTGCGGGTTGGTTGGCTTGTCCTTGTAGCTGGAGGCAATGGCTACGGCTACGGCTAGGTCGATAGCTGGCTCATCCAACTTGACACCACCTGCAGACTTGAGGTAGGCATCTTGATTTTGAAGCAAGAGGCCTGCTCGTTTTTCTAGCACTGCCATGATGAGACTAGCCCGGTTAAAATCAAGCCCTGTCGTCGTCCGCTTGGCATTCCCAAACATAGTCGGAGTCACCAAAGCCTGTACTTCTGCAAGAATAGGCCGCGTCCCCTCCATAGTCACAACGATTGACGAACCAGTTGCTCCATCCAAACGTTCTTCCAGAAAAACCTGACTCGGATTGAGGACCTCGACCAAGCCACCTGACTGCATCTCAAAGATCCCGATCTCATTGGTCGAGCCAAAGCGGTTTTTGACCGCTCTCAGAATCCGGAAGGTATGGTGGCGCTCGCCCTCAAAGTAGAGCACCGTATCCACCATGTGTTCCAGCATCCGAGGTCCTGCCAAGGTTCCTTCTTTGGTCACATGACCGACGATAAAGATGGCGATATTATTGGTCTTGGCCAGCTGCATGAGCTCAGCCGTTACCTCACGAACCTGAGAGACTGATCCCTGCACCCCTGAAATCTCAGGAGACATGATAGTCTGGATGGAGTCGATGATGAGAAAATCTGGCTGAATTCTCTCTACTTCTGCTCGCACGCTCTGCATATTAGTCTCAGCATAGAGATAAAACTCACTGTCGATATCCCCCAAGCGCTCTGCACGGAGTTTGATCTGCTGGGCCGACTCCTCTCCACTGACATAGAGAACCGTTCCCACTTGAGATAGCTGGGTCGACACTTGAAGGAGAAGGGTCGATTTCCCAATCCCAGGATCCCCACCGATGAGGACGAGACTTCCTGGCACAACCCCGCCACCAAGCACTCGGTTAAACTCCTCCATCTCCGTCTTAGTTCGATGCACATTGATAGAAGTCACCTCAGCTAATTTCATGGGTTTGGTCTTTTCACCCGTCAAGGACACACGCGCATTCTTAACCTCGGTGACCTCAACTTCCTCGACAAAAGAAGACCAAGATCCACAGTTTGGACAGCGGCCTAGATACTTGGGTGAATTGTAGGCACAATTTTGACAAATAAAAGTCGTTTTTTTCTTAGCTATGATGATTCTCCTTCTACTGCGACTCCTATAGAGCGCCACTTATACAATGTATTTTGAAATTTCTTTTGGTTGGCAACTCCGACAGCAGACAAATCGACAGAAACCTGATAATTCTCCTTGACAGCTGCCAAAACGGAAGCCTTGACACAGCCATTGCCATCCACCCCTATAAACTCTATGCTTTTAGCACCGTTTCCCTCTAAAAAATCTTTTAAATCTGGATTAGTAAAGCAAGAAGCCCGACGCTTCTCAAAAATACGAGAAGATACAACCAGCAAGCCGGTCGTAAATTTCTTCTTTCTATCTTTTCTCTCCCAGAAAAAACGATTGAGAATATAGATAACTCGTTCGCTAGGATAGGTAGCAATTTTGTCATTTACAGCTGCAGTCAGTTCTTCATGATATGCTTTTCCTACAGCAACATAATCTGACTGCATGTCTACAACTAATAAATAGTCTGCCATTTTATTCCTCTATTTCCCTGTCGAACCAAATCCACCAGTACGCACGCCGTCTGCTTCATCTCCATCGGCAATCAAGAATGGTGCAAAGACAGCCTGAACCACACGTTCACCAACTTCAAGAACAACTTCCTGGTCGGTAATATTTTTCATCTGAGCAAAGATATGGCCTTCATTTCCTGGATTGCCATAGTAGTCTCCATCAATGACCCCCACAGAGTTGATCAAGACCAGGCCTTTTTTGCGAGGGTTGGACGAGCGATCGTAAAGATAAAGCACTTCACCCGCTTGCATATAGGCCTTGACCCCAGTTGGCACGAGGACGATTTCCCCTGGAGCAATCACCGTGCGCTCTGCCACCTTTAAGTCGTAACCAGCCGCGTGGGCCGTTTCCCGTTTTGGCAGTAAGTCCTGATTGGTATAGCTTGATACAAGCTCAAATCCGCGAATTTTTGTCATCATAATTCCTCTTTTATCTAAATAGTTTCCATCTCTTCTATTATACCATCACTTTGCCCTAGCGTCTCCCCTATACTACTATTCGTATTTTTTGAGTAAAAACCTCCTTTTTCACCTTCATTATTTGTAAATTATATGATACTTTCATGGTTGTTTTCTAAAAGAAAGTGAAAGTTAATGAAACAGCTTAAAAACACCTAATTTCACCGATTTTAGCTTGAAGCCAATTATTATTTTTGCTATAATTCCCTGTGTAGGGAATAATTTTAAAAGTAAAATATTTTACCCTATAAAATTATTTAATGGAGGTCGTGTCTCAGCACTCAATTCTAATTACCAACAGATAGGATTTGAAAGGTCCATATCGTTAAAAGTAATCAGGTATTGATGATTAGGCACTAATTTTTTTATGAAAAGGGAAGATAAGATGAAGAATAGGAATATCAAAATTTTCTCATTTGTCCTTTGTTTAGTGGCCATGCTTTTCGCTTTAGGTCTGAATCGCACTTCAGCAGAAACTCCTGGAGTGACAGTAAGCGGAAAATGGGTCGATACAATTTCAAACATACAAGTTTCCAATAATGAAGGCGGCAACCTTGATTGGGAATTAGGACAATGGGCAACGTTCCGTATTAATGCAACATATGATTTAGCAGGTAAAAATGTTAAAGCAGGTGACCAAACTACAGTTACCGTACCAGATGCATTAATTATCACATCCGATAGTTTTGAAATTCGCGATATTAACACAAATGAAATTATCGCTCATGCTACTGTTGATGCTGAAAATAAAAAATTAACATTAACGTATACAGACTATGTTGAAAAACATTCCGATACAAATGGATCGTTCTTCTTCTATGCCCGTATCGACTTCAAAAAGCACCCTCAACAAGGAGAAATTCCGGTTGAAGTGACGGTTAACAACAAAACAATTATTGCAGGTAAAGTTACCTTTAAAGGGGTTGGTGATGGTGATCCAAACCTTTTAAAGAAAACAAGTTGGGTTCACAAAGATGACCCTAAGACTATTTCCTATACCATTTCTGTGAACCAACTAAAGCAAAATATTAAAGAGGTTACAGTAGAAGACACATTGCAATTTACCAATGCTTCTTATGTTAAAGATAGTTTTCGTGTGACAAAAGGTGAGATGTCTTATGTCGATGGTGGATGGCAATTTAATAATACTAAGGATGTAACCAATGAACATCCTGTAACTGTTGGTGAAAATGGTCAATCATTTGTTGTGAATCTTGGAGATATTAGTGAGACGGATCAATACCGTATTACGTATGATGTTCATTTAAATTACTCACCAGTCGATGGGGAAATCTTAAATAACCAGGCTACTTTAAAAGGTAAGAACATCGATACTAAAGAAGCAGTAAATAAAGCTGCCGTTCAAATTGCTGGTGGTTCTGGTGTTGGTTATGTCTTTACCATTCATATTCACAAAGTAGATGATGCTAACCAACCACTTGCTGGAGCTAAATTCAAAGTGGTACGTCAGGCCAACAACCAAGTAATCGGGGAATATGTAACAGATGATAAAGGTAACATTACAGTCAATGGTCTTTTAAAAGATAAATACATCTTAACTGAGTTACAAGCACCTGAAGGTTATACCATTACTACTGCTGATACCCCAGTTAATGCTGAAGACTTTAGTGGAACTGATAAATCAGTGACGAAGACAATCGTCAATCCAAAAGCAAAACCTAAAGCAACTCAAGCTACCATCGAATTAGATAAAACTCTTACAGGACGTGATCTAACAGATGGTGAATTTAGCTTTGAATTGTACGAGGGTGCTAACAAGCTTCAAACTGTTACAAACAAAAACGGAAAAGTAACATTTGCACCAATTGAGTACACCGAAGAAGGTGAACACACTTACACTGTTAAGGAAGTAGCTGGAAATACCCCAGGTATTACCTATGACAAGACTGATAAACAAGTAACTGTTAAGGTGAAAAAAGATGGCGACAACCTGAAAGCAGATGTGGCTTATCCAGATAATAAAACCTTCTCAAATACTTATACGGCTCCTCAACCAGCAAAAGCTAAAATTTCAGCTAGCAAGATTTTAGAAGGTGCTGAATTGAAGAATGGCGAATTCAATTTCCAATTGTTGGATGAAACCGGAAAAGTTCTTCAAACAAAACAAAATGCTGCAGATGGTACGGTAACCTTTGATGACATTTCATATTCATCAGAGGACGCAGGAAAAACCTTCCACTACACGATTAAAGAAGTTATTCCTGAAAGCAAAGCAAAAGGAATGACCTACGATGAAGGAACTATTGATGTGACTGTAACTGTCACAAAAGATGATGCAAGCAATACACTCAAAGCTTCTGTGGCATATGGTGAGAAGAAATCTTTCAAAAATACTTTTGTTACAAGTGAAATCCCACCAACTCCACCGACTGTTGACAAACCTGAATTGAAACTGTACAACATTCAATTGCACAAAGCTAACGCAGATGGAAATGCTCTTGCAGGTGCTGTATTTGGTCTCTTTGAAGCTGATGGTAGTACTCCTGTAGCAAATCCTTATGGAGAAGGTCAAGCGACAGCTACTTCATCAGATGAAGAAGGTAAGAAGGGGCTTGTAACCTTTACAGGATTGGAAGCAAGAGATTATGTTATCAAAGAACTGACAGCCCCATCTGGTTATCAACTATCAACAGATGTGATTAAAGTTTCTGCTAGCGAGTTGAAAGCTGCGACTAACCTCGTCGTAGATAAAGGAACAGTGGTCAACAAACCATTCACTTCAATTCCGCCAACTCCTCCAACTGTTGACAAACCTGAATTGAAACTTTACAGCATTCAATTACATAAAGTCAACAATGAAGGGAAACCACTTGTTGGAGCTGTCTTTGGACTCTTTGAGGCAGATGGTACAACTCCAGTTGCCAACCCATATGGAGAAGGTCAAGCGACTGCGACTTCAGATGCGAATGGTCTTGTAACCTTTACAGGATTAGAAGCAAAAGATTATGTAGTGAGAGAGCTTACAGCTCCAGACGGTTACCAATTATCAGATGAAGTCATCAAGATCGCAGCTAGTGATTTGGTTGCTTCAAACAGTGTAGTAGATAAAGGAAATGTCGTTAACAAACCGTTTACTTCAATTCCACCAACTCCTCCGACTGTTGATAAACCTAAATTAAAACTTTACAATATTCAGTTGCATAAAGTGGACGCAGATGGAAATGCTCTTGCAGGCGCTGTATTCGGTCTCTTTGAAGCTGATGGTGTCACACCAGTTGCCAACCCTTATGGAGAAGGACAAGCGACTGCTACTTCTGATGAGCATGGTCTTGTTTCCTTCACTGGATTGGAAGCAAGAGATTATGTTATTAAGGAGTTGACAGCGCCAGCTGGCTACCAATTATTAACGGATGTTATTACTGTATCTGCTAGCGAATTAAAAGCTGCACCTAACCTTGTAGTAGACAAGGGGACAGTTATAAACTATCTAACACCACCAAACACACCACCAAACACACCACCAACTCCGCCTACTACACCACCAACTCCGCCTACTACACCGTCAACAGACAAACCAAAAGGAGATAAACCTTCTGGAAGTCAACCAAAAGAAGATAAGAAACATACCCTTCCTTCTACAGGTGAAACAGTAAGTGCTGGACTTGTTGCAGCAGGACTTGCGCTTGCAGGTGCTGGAAGCATGCTCGTTGCCAAAAAACGCGACGAATAATTCTAAAACAGGTTTTCATCTAGCATTGCTAGATGGACCTGTTTTTTTATTGATGACCGTCCTGTTTTCTGATCTTATTTCCAGTATTTTTGCGTCCTTTCTAAGACACAAAAAAGAGATCGCCTCAAGTCCAACCTCTAATTTCATTATAATTCCTGTAATAAATAACGGAAGAGTTCTAAATTCCCTTTTTCTTCATTGACCAGGTATTCTGGATGCCATTGCAAGCCCATAATGCGATGACCATCTACAGCTTCAATGGCTTCGATGGTGTGATCGCGCGGATCAAAGGCGGTCGCACGGAAATTCGGTGCAAGATCCTTGATACTTTGGCGGTGCACAGAATTAATCCGACTGGCCTGACCAAAGAGTTGTTCCACCACACTGCCTTTTTTAGTCTGGATAGAATGGGAAGTCCCAAACGGAAGTCCTTGCCAATGCCCTTCGATCTCTTGGTTGAGTGTTCCTCCAAAAGCCACATTGATCAACTGAACCCCACGGCAGATTCCTAGAACCGGTTTGTTTTGGCGTACTGCTTCCTTCAGTAGGGCAAGCTCAAATTGGTCCCGTTCGATATTGTAATCATCACTTTCGATGGTTTTTTCTTCGCCATAGAGACTAGGATCGACATTTTGGCCTCCACTTAAGATCAATTTGTCAATCGTTTCAACATAGTCCTTAACTAAGGAAGGATCCCCCATCGGGATGACCATTGGAAGTCCACCTGCTTGACGAATCCCTTCCGCAAACTGACTAGATACAGAGGAATGAAGGTTTTTCCCTTCCGGGTCCACCGGACAGAGATTAGCGGATACTCCAACAATTGTTCTGCACATATTCATTCCTCCTTCATTTTTACTAATACTTATGTTACCACCCATTAGTGATAGTGTCTAATATGTATTTTTTAAAACCGTGATAGATTTTATTTATCACCCTCACCTTCCTCACAAAACAATTGATGATCATACAAGTTTTTTTACCTATATTATGTTAAAATAGAGAGGAAAATAGAATCGTCCTTCAAGGCACACATTCGGCCGTTTCGAAGGCGCAAGCGCTAGATTTCTAGCCTTGTTGAAAAATAGACATAGAAATGGAAGATACAATGGAAAAACAAACCGTTGCAGTATTGGGTCCTGGTTCATGGGGAACAGCCCTTTCACAAGTCCTCAATGATAACGGCCATGAAGTCCGTCTCTGGGGAAATATCCAAGAACAAATCGATGAAATCAATACCGCTCATACCAATCAACGCTATTTCAAAGATATCGTTATTAGCGAAGACATCACTGCTACGACTGATTTGAAAGCAGCTTTGGACGGTGTGGACGCTATCCTCTTTGTCGTTCCTACAAAGGTGACCCGTTTGGTGGCGAAACAAGTCGCTGAAACACTGGATCACCCTGTAACAGTCATGCATGCTTCTAAAGGGCTAGAACCTGGTACACACGATCGAATTTCTCAAATCCTTGAAGAAGAAATTCCTGCTTCTCTTCGCAGCGAGGTGGTGGTCGTTTCTGGACCTAGTCACGCCGAAGAAACTATCGTACGGGACATCACCCTCATTACAGCTGCCTCAATAGATTTAGAAGCCGCACGTTATGTTCAAGAACTCTTTAGCAATCACTACTTCCGCCTCTACACCAATACCGATGTTATCGGAGTGGAAACTGCTGGAGCCTTGAAGAATATCATTGCTGTCGGAGCTGGGGCCCTGCACGGTCTTGGTTATGGTGACAATGCCAAAGCAGCTATCATCACGCGTGGTCTCGCTGAAATCACGCGCCTTGGCGTTAAGCTAGGAGCTAGCCCCTTGACCTATAGCGGTTTGTCTGGGGTTGGTGACTTGATCGTTACCGGTACTTCTGTTCACTCTCGCAACTGGCGAGCTGGGGATGCTCTCGGACGTGGCGAAAAATTGGAAGATATCGAAGCCAACATGGGCATGATCATTGAAGGGATCTCTACGACCAAAGTCGCCCACGAGCTGGCCCAAGAACTGGATGTCTACATGCCGATTACACAAGCCATTTACCAAGTCATCTACGAAGGGAAAGATATCCGCGAAGCCATCCACCACATGATGAGCAATGAATTTAAAGAAGAAAATGAGTGGAAATAAGTCAACCACCCTAACATCAATCCTACCTTTTAGAAAGGAAACCGCATGACTAAAGTTAGAAAAGCAGTCATTCCTGCAGCTGGCTTAGGGACCCGCTTCCTCCCAGCTACCAAAGCTCTGGCAAAAGAAATGTTGCCAATCGTTGACAAACCGACGATCCAATTTATTGTAGAGGAAGCTCTCAAATCAGGTATCGAAGACATTCTGGTTGTAACGGGCAAATCAAAACGTTCAATCGAAGACCACTTCGATTCAAATTTTGAACTAGAGTATAACCTCAAAGAAAAAGGGAAAAATGACCTTTTGAAATTAGTAGACGAAACAACAGGGATGCGTCTCCACTTCATTCGTCAAAAACATCCCCGTGGACTTGGAGACGCTGTTCTTCAGGCTAAAGCCTTCGTTGGAAATGAGCCTTTCGTCGTCATGTTGGGAGATGACCTCATGGATATCACCAATGATGATGCCCTACCATTGACCAAACAATTAATGAACGACTACGATGAAACCCATGCATCAACGATCGCTGTGATGAAAGTCCCTCACGAAGAGGTTTCTGCTTACGGAGTCATTGCCCCGCAAGGAGAAGGAATCAACGGACTTTATAGCGTTGAAACCTTTGTAGAAAAACCAGCACCCGAGCAGGCACCAAGTGACCTTGCCATTATCGGACGCTACCTCTTAACTCCTGAGATCTTTGATATTCTTGCAAATCAAGAACCAGGTGCTGGCAATGAAATTCAATTGACGGATGCGATCGACACCCTCAATAAGACCCAACGAGTCTTTGCCCGTGAATTTAAAGGCCAACGCTACGATGTTGGTGATAAATTCGGCTTCATGAAAACTTCGATCGACTATGCCTTGAAACACCCTCAAGTCAAAAATGATCTTAAACAATATATTATCGACCTTGGAAAAAAATTAGAAGCATCTGAGAAAGCGACCGAGGAGTAAAAAATACTCACCACAACTTTTCGACTACAGCTTAAAGAGACCGGACTATATGTCCGGCCTCTTTCTATGTAGTACATAAAAAAGCTCAGCTGATTCTTCAAAAAATAAGAAAAATTTAATTTTTTTTTGAGTCATTGAAAAAGGAACTGGAACTTTCCGCTGTGAGAAAAGTGCCTGAAACACAGTTGTTCAGGCACTCGGAATTATTGAGAGTAAAACAGCTTGGGAAACTGTTTTAGCCTGAGCCCAGAAATTAAAGAGCGAAGGGGCTCAATAATTAGTCATGGAACTTCGTAGAAGTTCGCTGACGTCCGTAC
>NZ_JVSR01000065.1:0-30305 GCF_001069785.1 Streptococcus parasanguinis | reverse complement strand
GGGTAAAGAAAAAGGAGTGCAATTATGAAAAAAAGTAAAAAAATGCTAGCAATTGCTTTATTAGTATTGCTATTCATCTTTAGACCTCAACCTGTTTCTGCTATGCACATTATGGAAGGCTATCTCCCATTGGTATGGTGTATCGTTTGGTTCTTACTATTTTTACCATTCTTCATCTTCGGTTTGATCAAGATTAAGAAGATTGTTTCAAAAGATCCAAATTCAAAAACTATGTTGGCCTTGTCAGGTGCCTTCATCTTTATCTTATCTTCATTGAAAATCCCTTCCGTAACTGGATCTAGCTCTCACCCAACTGGTGTAGGTTTGGGAACTGCGATGTTTGGGCCATCTGTTATTAGTGTCTTAGGAACCATTTGTTTGTTGTTCCAAGCTCTTCTTTTAGCCCACGGTGGTTTGACAACACTTGGTGCTAATGCCTTCTCAATGGCTGTAGTTGGTCCTTTTGTCGGATTTGCAGTTTATAAATTCAGTCGCTCTTTGAAACTATCTAAACCAGTCTCACTCTTCTTGTGTGCGATGATTGCTGATTTGGCAACTTATGCAACAACTTCCCTTCAACTTGGCCTGGTTTTCCCAGATCCAACTACAGGAGTATTCGGATCTACCATTAAGTTCTTGGGAGTCTTTCTCATTACACAAATTCCAATTGCGATTGTAGAAGGACTACTTACAGTAATCTTCTATAACTTGATTTCAGAAAATGCTAGTGAAAGAGAGGGTCTATTCCTATGAAAAAACATAAGAATCTTTTGTTATTAGCAGCTATTGTTGTAATTATTGTCGGTGCTTTCTTATTTGCCCCTAAAGGAGTAGAATATAGTGGTACGGATGATGCCGCAGAAAATGCTATTTCGACTATTCAAAAGGACTATAAACCTTGGTTTTCACCATTGTTTGAACCACCAGGATCAGAAGTAGAGAGCTTACTCTTTACCCTACAAGGTAGCATCGGTGCAGGGATCATCTTCTATGTCATTGGCTACCAAAGAGGGAAGAAGCATCAAGATAAATAAATATTTCATTTAGCATTTGTATGGGAGGAAACTATGTTTGTAATTGATCGCTACGCTTATAATAATCGATGGACTGATGTTCCAGAATTAAATAAATTCATTCTATTTATTATATTAATGGTAATTTCATTTTCTGGTTTTCTTCCCTTACAAATACTGTTAATTGTTATTATGATTCCCTTAACTTGTTATATTGCTAAACTTCCAGTTTTAAAATACTTGAGTTGGTTTCGTTATCCTTCTATTTTCATTCTATTAAGTATGGCTACTTTTGTTATTAGTTACGGTGAAAATAGTCATCAATTTTTAATGGCGATACCAGTTGGAAGTCATGGCTATTTAGGAGTTTTTCATTCTTCTGCCAAACAAGTTGGACCAATTGTTATGAGAATTTATTGTTCTTTAATTTCAACCTATTTTATGGCTTTAACCATTCCTTTTAACCAAATGATGAAACTCTGTAAAAGACTTCATTTGCCGGATATCCTAATGGAATTAATCGTACTGATGTATCGTTTTATCTTTTTAGTATTAATCGAATTTTTAACAATTCGAGATACCTTAGATTTGAAATTTTCATTTGTTAATAAGAAAAAATCTTATCTTGGCTGGGGAAGATTAGCCAATACCTTGTTTGTTAAATTATTAGCGGATAACCAGCGCTTAAATGATGTCTTAACCTTGAAATTTGCGCAAGCTAAAGAACTCGATGAGGAGGAATAAAAATATGTTGAAATTAGAGAATATTACGGTTTTGTTTGATGATTTAAAAGCCTTAGACCATGTGAATATGGAGTTCATGGAAGGTAAAATTACCGGGATCATTGGTACTAATGGTTCAGGGAAATCTACTTTGATGAAGGTGATGACCAAACTGCTTAAACCCCAAGAAGGGAGTGTTTATTTGGATCAGCAGCTCATTCAAGACAAAAAGAAAGATTTATTTGCTTATCGACAAGAAGTCAATATGGTGTTTCAAAATCCGGAACAACAACTATTTTATACCATTGCAAAAGATGATATCAGAATGGCTTTGGAGAATTTAGGGTATTCGAAAGAGGAATGCGATAAACGAGTGCAAGAAGCTATTGAGTTAATGGATATCAAAGAGTTGCAGGACCGTCCGGTACAATACTTAAGTTATGGCCAAAAGAAAAAAGTTGCTATTGCGGGAATGTTGGCCCTCAAACCGCGCTTTTTGCTCTTAGATGAGCCGACAGCTGGTCTTGATCCGAAAGGGCGAGATCAAATGGCCATGATTATGAAAAAACTAGTTTCCAATGGGACGAGCATTATTGTGACAAGCCATGACATGGATCTTATGTATGATTGTTGTGATTATGCTTACCTGATCAAAAAAGGAAAAATCATGACCCAAGGGACAAAATACGAAGTATTTCAACAAGAAGAGATTCTACTAGATGCTGGTCTTTCGGTCCCATGGATTGTCAAACTCCATCAGGCCATCCAAACGCCTTTAGTTGAAAATGAAGAGATTCTATTCGATCAGTTGAAAGAAGGATATTTATGGCAAAATCGTTAATGATTCAGGGGACGGCTTCCGATGCAGGTAAAAGTTTAATTGCCGCAGGTTTGTGTCGTATTTTAAAACAAGATGGTTACACGGTTGTTCCCTTTAAATCCCAAAATATGGCTTTAAATTCTTTTATCACCAAAAAAGGATTTGAGATGGGGAGAGCTCAGGTCGTGCAAGCAGAAGCCGCAGGGATCGATCCAGATGTTCGCATGAATCCTGTCCTACTGAAACCAACTTCGGATCGTAAATCCCAAGTTGTTTTTATGGGCAAAGTCCTTAAAGATATGGATGCGGTGGATTATCATGAATTTAAGCAGGAGTTACTGCCTAAAATCAAAGAAGTTTACCAAGAATTAGACCAGGAATACGATACCATTATCCTAGAAGGTGCGGGTAGTCCAGCGGAAATTAACTTAAACGAACGGGATATCGTCAATATGGGAATGGCGCGTTTGGTCGATGCGCCTGTCATTTTAGTAGCGGACATTGACAAAGGAGGAGTTTTTGCTTCTATTTATGGGACAATTGAACTAATGCCAGAAGAAGATCGTAAGCGCATCAAAGGGGTTTTGATCAACAAATTTAGGGGGGATGTAGCCCTGCTTCAATCAGGTATTGATATGATTGAAGAGCTCACTCAAGTACCGGTATTGGGAGTTGTTCCTTATGCAGACATTGACATTGATAGCGAAGATAGTGTAGCTTTAGGTAATAAGGGACGCACTTTTAATCAGGAAAAAGATCTTGATGTGGCTATTATTACCTTGAAACGGATCTCTAACTTCACCGATTTTCATAGTTTGGAAATTCAACCGGACGTTTCGGTCCGTTATGTCATGCCAGGTGATGAGATTGGGAATCCGGATCTTCTGATTTTGCCTGGAAGTAAGAATACGATTGAAGATATGCAAGTCTTACAAAATGCAGGGATTGTCGAGAAAATCCAGCAGTGTGCTGATCGAGGTATTCGCATTTTTGGCATTTGTGGAGGTTTCCAGTTATTAGGCAAGACGATTTCTGATCCTAATCATGTCGAGTCTGAATTGGATGAAATTGAAGGGCTAGGGCTGCTGGATATCGTAACGCAGATGCAGGGAACAAAACGGACAACCCAAGTCCAGGCAGAACACGAAGGTCAAATTCTGGAAGGTTACGAAATCCATATGGGGGAAACAGAGATATCAGATAGCTTGACACCATTTTCTCGTATCATTCTTCAGAATGGTGAGGAAACAAGCAGACATGATGGAGCTGTTTCACCAGACAAACGAATTCAAGGGACCTATCTCCATGGTGTCTTTGATAACTCTCAATGGACTCGCGATTATTTGAACCAAATTCGAATTGAAAAAGGCTTGGAACCCGTAACGGATCAAGTTATGGATCTGAAAGAATTTAAAGATTTACAATATGATAAACTCGCAGCAGTCATTCGTGATTCTGTCGATATGAAGAAGATTTACCAGATTATGAACGGAGAAGAGCTTTAATGAGAATTTACACAAAGTATGGGGATAAAGGGTTTACCCGTCTATATGGCGGTGATCGTGTATCCAAAACACATATTCGTGTGGAAGCATACGGGACCATGGATGAATTGTGCTCTCAAGTTGGCTACCTGGTATCTGAGATGAAGGAATACAAAGAATTAGATGATATCAGAGAAGAATGTGAAGAAATTCAGCAACATTTATTTGACTGTGGAAGCGATCTTGCTACTCCGAGAGAATTGAGACCTTACAAACAAAAGGAGTCAGATATTACCTTCCTAGAAGAAAAAATGGATGCTTATATGTACATTCCTGAAAAAATTGATCGTTTCATTATTCCTGGTGGACATCGAATTGCGAGTCTCTTTCATGTGGCTCGTACTATGACACGACGCTTAGAGAGAAAAATGGTCGCTGTGATTGAAGCAGATGAAACAGTTAACGAAGTTGGACTGATTTATATTAATCGCTTGTCAGATTACTTTTTCGTCGCGGCCCGTTTGGTCAACCATCGTTTAGATGTCAAAGATACAGTCTATAAACGAAGCGCTAAGATTTTTAGAGAAAGAAAAGAGGAGAAATAGCCATGTATCCTGTCATGATGAATATCCAAAATAAACCAGTAGTGGTGATTGGTGGAGGAAAAGTGGCAGCTCGTAAAATTAAGACCTTGTTGTCTGAAGGAGCGAAGGTTACAGTCATTAGTCCTAAACTCAATGAAGAAATTCCTAAATCCCAGGTTGAATGGGTTCAAAGAAGCTATCAAACAGGTGATTTGGAGGGAGCTAAACTAGTTTTTGCCTGCACTGATAACCAGGATATCAATAAAAAAGTGATGGAAGAGGCTCACCCTAGTCAGTTCGTGAATAATACAGGGGATAAGAAAAATTCCGACTTTTATAATGTTGCAATTGCATCAAATAATGAATTATCCGTCATGATTTCTACCAATGGTTTATCTCCATCGCGCTCAAAAGAAGTTAGAAAAAAGATAGAACAACTTTTAGATCAATTATAAGAACGAGGCGGATAGAATGTATTTATTATATGTTGGTGTCACACATCGTGTAGCACCCTTATCAGTTTTAGAGCGTGTACATTTTTCTGATGAGGAAAAAATTGTTGCGCTCAAAAAATTAAAAGCAGAAAAAAGTATTCTGGAGGATGTCATCCTTTCAACCTGTAACCGGACAGAGTTGTACTTAGTTGTTGATCAGTTACATACTGGTCGGTATTATTCCAAGCACTTTCTAGCGGATTGGTTTCAGATAGCTATTGAAGAATTGGAGCCTTATCTTACGTTTAAAGAAGGAAATGAGGCCTTAGAACATTTATTTCGGGTATCTATTGGTTTAGATTCCAAGATAGTTGGTGAAACCCAAGTTCTTGGGCAATTAAAGCAGGCCTTTTTGAGCGCCCAAGAAACTGGAACGACAGGAATCGTCCTCAATCAAGCTTTTAGGCAAGCAGTTACCTTTGCAAAAAGAATGCATGATGTCTATCGGATTAATGCTCGCCCCATGTCTATTGGGTTGACTTCTTTACAAATGTTGGATAGGGAAGACCTTGATTATGAAAACACAAAGATCGTTGTCATTGGCTTAGGAGAAATTGGCCAATTGGTGACGAAATATGTCTTACAACGTCCATTTCAGTCTATCCGCTTGGTCAACCGTACCCTATCAAAGGCCAATCCTTATTTAACGGAAGATCGCATTCAGGCCTATTCATGGGATGATTTAGATGATGCTGTAAAGGATGCGGATATTATTTTCACAGCCATTAAGTCAGAAGGTTATATCCTCTATCCTGATATGGTAAAAGAAGGAGCTATCGTTTTTGACTTATGTTTGCCTCGGACTTGTCATCCTAATTCTTCTATAACCATTCACAATATTGAAAATATCACCAGTGAATTGCAAGCTTTCTTTGAAGAAAGAAATGAAATTGCAAAGGATATCGAAGCAGAGATCTCGAGTGAACTAGTGAGTTTTGAAGAATGGAAGCAGCAACTGGGCATTATACCTCTGATTCAAGAAATTCGAGAAAAAGCCATTCAGGCTCAGCAGTCAGCTATGGAAAGCTTATTACGCAAACTTCCAGATCTTACTGATCGAGAAAAGAAACAAATCTCGAAGCATATGAAGAGCATCATCAATCAAATCTTGAAGGAGCCTTTGTTGCAATTAAAAGAAATGTCTGTGGGTGAAAATTCGGAATATGATATTGCCTTGATAGCTAAAATTTTCGATCTTCATAGCGGAAAGGGAGTGAACCATGAGAAGCATTAAAGTCGGAACCAGGAAAAGTCAGTTGGCCATGACCCAGACCAAAATGGTGGTAGAGCGTTTAAAAGAATGCCATCCTGATGTGGAGTTTGAATTGGTCCCCTATAAAACCCAAGGAGATCGGTTGGTTCATGTTTCTCTGCAAACCATTGGTGGAAAAGGGGTCTTTGTCAAGGAAATTGAGCAGGCGCTCTTAAATCAAGACATCGATATCGCCATCCATAGCTTAAAAGATGTTCCTTCTATCCTTGTGGACGGATGTACCATTGGTGCCATTCCGGAGCGAGAAGATGTCAGAGACTGTCTGATCTATAGAGAAGAAGGCATGACTCTTGAAACTCTTCCGCAAGGGGCAGTTGTAGGGACCAGTAGTATTCGACGCCAGGTCCAACTTCAGAGTCTAAGAAGTGATCTCCAATTCAAACCTTTACGTGGAAATATTGATTCGCGTATCCGCAAGTTACAAGAAGGCGAATGCGATGCTATCGTGCTAGCTGCTGCTGGCCTAAAACGGATCGGGTATTTAGATCAGTCGCCCTCTCTCAATTTAGAATTTTTAGATCCTCAGACATTTATTCCTGCTGTTTCACAAGGGGCCTTAGCCGTCGAATGCCGGGAAGACGATGAGGAAGTCCTGCATCTATTGGCAGCGATTCACGATCAGGAAGTAGAAAACTGCATCCAATTGGAAAGAAGCTTCCTAAGCTTGATGAATGCGGATTGTACCTTCCCGGTAGGAGCTCACGCTCAATATATCGAGGGGCAATACCAGTTGAAGACCATGTTGGCAGATGGTAAGGATCGATGCTTGTACGTGTCTCTCACTTCTAAGGATGGAAGCGATCTTCCCAAACTGGCTTTAGAGCAACTAATGGAAAAAGGAGCCTTAATAGACAAATGGTGGGAAGCTTAATTATTTTTACAAGAGAACAAAAACCCTCTGTCGAATTACAGACTTTACTAGACCGGAACCAAGTCAAATGGTTGCATGCGCCCCTCATTTGCACACAAGGCAATCCCCTTCCACTCATTTTTGAAGAAAAACTGGCCAAAGCTGATTGGGTCTTCTTTACGAGTGCCAATACGGTTCAGTTATTTCTTCCCTATTTGAGACCTGATTTGAAGATTGCCTCGATCGGAAGTCAGACCAGTAAGTTATTGAGAGAGCATCAACTAGATGTCACCTTTGAGTCCAGTAGTCAGTATGGAGTGGATTTTATCAAGGAGTGGGCTAGTCAATATGGGGATCCGCAAAACATTCTCTTCCCTCATAGTGATTTGGCCAATCCGACCTATCCAAAGATGTTACAGGAATTGGGACATGACGTTTATGCTTGGCCTCTTTATCAAACGGTCGCCAATCAAGAGGGAATCGATAAAATAAGAGACATCTTGTCCTTAGAGGAAAAATGTGTATGGACCTTTGCCAGTCCGTCAGCCTGGGATGTTTTTTATCAAGAGGGGCTTTCTTTACCAGAGCATCACCAAATTGGGGTGATTGGAGAGACCACAGCAAAAGCTGTTTTAGATTGTGGTGTCTCGGTAAACTATATGCCTTCTAGTCCATCCATGCTACAATTGGTAGAGGTGATTATAAAGGAGATACAAGATTATGAATTTTAAAAGACATCGTAGACTTAGAAAAAATTCTCTCATGAGAGATTTGGTCAGAGAAACGAGTGTAAGCGTCAATGACTTTATTCAACCGCTTTTTGTAAAAGAGAATCTAGAGCAAAAAGAAGAAGTGACTTCCATGCCAGGTGTCTTTCAATTTGCTTTGACGGATCTTTTAGAAGAGGTGGAATCCTGTGTGCAACTTGGGATTAAAGCCTTTATTCTATTTGGAATCCCTGCAGAAAAAGACGAAGTTGGTTCACAGGCCTCTAGCCCAGACGGGATCGTTCAAAAATCCCTTCGCTTGATCAAACAACACTATCCAGATCTCATACTAATTGCAGATACCTGTCTCTGTGAATTTACTAGTCATGGACATTGTGGCATTCTAGATGGTGAAACGGTTGTCAATGATCTTTCTTTGGACCGCTTAGTCCAAGTAGCCATAAGCCAAGCAGAAGCCGGGGCAGACATTATTGCTCCTTCGAATGCCATGGATGGTTACGTCGCGGCAATTCGTGAAGGCTTAGACAAGTCTGGCTTTGACATGGTACCCATTATGTCTTATTCGGTTAAGTTTGCCTCTAGTTTTTATGGACCATTTCGGGATGCCGGTGAAAGTGCCCCTGCTTTTGGAGACAGAAAAACTTACCAGATGGATCCAGCAAACCGTATAGAAGCTCTGCGGGAGGCTCAAAGTGATGAAGAAGAAGGAGCAGATTTCCTCATGGTGAAACCAGCTCTTGCCTTCTTAGATGTCTTGAGAGATCTAAGAAATCAAAGTGATCTTCCTCTAGTCGCTTATAATGTCAGTGGGGAATACAGTATGGTGAAGGCTGCTGCTGCCCAAGGTTGGATTGATGAGCGTGCCGTTGTCATGGAAAGTCTTATCGGAATGAAGCGAGCAGGAGCGGATTTAATCATATCTTATTTTGCCAAGGATGTAGCAGGATATTTGAAAGGCTAGGAAGAAAGATGAAACGAACACAATCAAATGATTACTTCAAAGAAGCAGAATCTATTTTCCCAGGTGGTGTCAATAGCCCTGTACGAGCTTTTAAGGCAGTAGGTGGCAATCCTCTTTTCATTGACCATTCTCAAGGAGCTTACCTCTATGATGTGGATGGTAATCAATTTGTGGATTATGTGCTCTCTTGGGGACCTATGATTTTAGGACATGCTCGAAAAGAAGTGCTTGAGGAAGTGCAAGAGGCTCTATGGGAAGGAACCAGTTACGGTGCACCAAGTCCACGTGAGATCAAATTAGGCAAACTGATTAAAGAACGCTTGCCTTTCGTTGAGAGAATCCGCATGGTCAATTCAGGAACAGAGGCAACCATGAGTGCTATTCGTTTAGCGCGTGGGATTACCAAACGACCAAAAGTAGTGAAATTTATTGGTTGCTACCATGGACATAGTGATTCTTTCTTGGTACAAGCTGGCTCTGGTGTAGCAAGCTTTGGTATTGCAGATTCAGCAGGTGTGATTCCTGAGGTGGCGCGTGAGACCATTGCCCTTCCTTATAACGATCTAGAGGCTTTACGGACCTGCTTTGAAGAACACGGTGCAGAAATTGCCTGTGTGATCGTAGAAGCTGTTGCCGGCAATATGGGCTTGATTCCAGGCCATCAAGAATTTATCGAGGAGATTCGCCGTCTCACAACAGAAGCAGGTTCACTCTTCATCATGGATGAAGTCATGACTGGTTTTCGGGCTCATTACCAAGGGGCGGTGGGCTTGTATCAAGTCGATCCAGATTTGATCTGTCTAGGAAAAGTCATTGGTGGTGGTTTCCCAGTTGCTGCTTTTGGCGGGAAAGCTCAGTACATGAATCAAATTGCTCCTTTAGGAGATATTTATCAAGCAGGAACTCTATCAGGGAATCCAATTGCCATGGCAGCGGGCTATGAAAACTTGCGCCTATTGACCAAGGAAGTCTTTGATCAAACGGTTGAAAAGACAGACTATCTCTGTCAGGGGCTTCGCCAGTTGGCAGAAAAACATGGAGTGGCCCTTCAAGTAGTCTCTGTTGGAACCATGTTTGGATTTTTCTTCTCAGAAAAGCCAGTTTTGAATTTTGAAGATTCCAAAGAAGCAGATCATCAGCTTTTTGCCAAGGTCCATGGCTTACTTTTAGAAGAAGGTGTTTATATTGCACCATCTCAGTATGAAAGCAACTTCTTATCCAGTGCCCATTCCTTTGAAGATCTGGACAGTACTTTAGCTGCTTTTGACAAAGTCTTTAGCCAGTTGTCATGAAAGGAAGATTATGGGGAAGATTGTTTTAGTCACGGGTGGTGCTCGTAGTGGCAAATCCTCCTTCGCTGAATCCAAACTTTTGCAGAAGGAAGGGGTTTGTTACATAGCAACTGGTCTCGTGATGAAAGAGGATCCAGAATGGCAGGAGCGGGTTAAGCTGCATCAAGAAAGACGACCACAAAGCTGGGATACGCTCGAGCAATACCGGGACTTAGCGACTTGGATTGCACAAGACGAACACGGTGATTACATAGTAGACTGTGCGACCATGTTGACGACCAATCGGCTCTTTGATTTGGTCAATGAGTGGTATCCCGAGAAAAGCTACTTATCAGATGAGCAGTTTTTAAGTAAAGCCGAACAAGCCCGAATTTTGGAAGCCATGGAAGCCGAGTGGTCTCAGATTCTTTCTGCTATGAAGAAACGCGAAGCTACTTTTTGGATTGTCACCAATGAAGTGGGTCTGGGTATTGTTCCGGACACGCGTCTAGGACGTTACTTTAGAGATCTTCAAGGTCGGGTCAATCAATTGATTGCAAAGGAGGCAAGTGAAGTCTACTTAGTTATTTGTGGACTAGCACAGCAGTTAAAATGATTTCAGCACTGATTATCTATACACAATTTTTTAGTCGGATTGTGATTCCAAAAGCGGTTGATCTCTCCTATGTGCGAAAAGGAGTTCCCATTTTAACGCTCTTTGGTCTCTTATTAGGACTCATTTCCTCCTTATTTTTTGTTTTGACATCTTTGGCACTTCCTGACACCATTGCCTGGATTTTGACCTTGTTCTTTGATGTTCTTTTAACGGGAGGCTTCCATTTAGATGGCCTTGCTGATACAGCTGATGGCTTATTCTCTTCTCGTTCCAAAGAACGGATGTTGGAAATCATGAAAGACAGCCGTATCGGTAGTAACGGTGTCTTGGCCTTAATTTTCTATTACGGCTTCATGATCGCCATGGGACCTTATCTTCCCCAGCCCAAGTGGCTGATTGTCGCTTCTTTATCAATGATTGGAAAGGTTGGTTTGACCATTCAGCTCTACAAGATGCGCTATGCAAGGGAATCTGGTGGCTCTGGAAATTTCTTTTCCGGAACCAAGACCAGTTCGATCCTCTTAGCTCAGATTGTCCCACTGACTGTTCTTATTGCTGGTTTTTGGCTAAAAGGGCTTCTTGCTTATAGCTTGGTCATTCTTGGGACTCTTGCCTTTCGTTGGTTCGTTTACCAAAAGATTGATGGGGAGACAGGGGATACCTTGGGAGCATCAGTAGAAGTAGCCCAGATATTATTTTTGTTAGGAATGATCATATGACAGTAGAAAAGTGGTACCTGATTCGCCATGGAGAAACAGACTTTAATAAAAAACGATTTTTCTATGGAAAAGCGGATGTCTCAATCAATGAGACGGGAAAAGAACAAGCAGCCCTCCTTCATCAATTGATGAAAGGAAAAAGCATTTCGCGGGTTTATACTAGTCAGCTCAAAAGAACGCAAGAAACAGCAGCCATCATTTTCCCAGATCAGAAACCAACGGCTTATAAAGCCTTGAACGAAAGAGATTTCGGCTTATGGGAGGGAAGGACAGCCAACGAAATTCAAGCGGCCTTTCCCTTGGTTTGGGAAGAATGGCTGGAAAGCCCCTTTGAGGTGACGCCGTCTAAGGCTGAACCCTTTGAAAAATTTAAAGAACGGGTCTGGTCGATTGTCAAGGAGATTCGCGAAACAGCGGACCCTGAAATCGTAATTGTAGGGCATTTAGGAGTCTTACGCCTGATTTACCAGTTTTTAGTTAATATGGAAGCTGATTTCTGGTCGATCGATATCCCACAAGGAACGGCCTTGCTATTAGAGGACAATGATCCTTGGGAAGAAAGACTTATCAAACAAGAAGCTGAATTTAATCATTCACAGGACAAGTGATCAAAACACAAAATGATATAGAAAGTAAGACGGTAGTTATTGGGATTGGTTATCTTTTCGTTTTATTTTCTTGCCAATTAAACTATATTAACAGGATGAAAATACAAATGAAAAAATGGAAATTACTTTTAGGAACAGCTTTAGTGAGCGTCGCTCTTCTTGGTTGTGCAAAAACGAATCAACCTTCCTCACCTGAGGAAGCCAAAAAGGCTCAAACAGTGACCATTGGGTATACTCAGTTTCCAACCAATATTGATCCTGCAGACGAGTACAATGGCTGGTTCACTGTCCGTTATGGAGTGGGTGAAACATTATTTAAAATGGATGATCAGTTAGAACCACAACCTTGGCTAGCTGAAAAAATTGAACACCCCTCTCAATTGGAGTGGAAAATTACCCTTCGCAATGATGTTACTTTCCAAAATGGGGAAAAAATGACAGGAGCTAAGGTAGAGGCTTCTCTGAAACGACTCATTGAAAAGAGTAAACGTGCAGCGGATGACCTTGGAATTGAGAGCATTCATTCAGATGGTCAAACCGTCACCATTAAAACAAAAATCGAACAGCCGATCATGAAGAATCTATTAGCAGAGCCTTATTCTGTTATTGTAGATGTAGATGGGAAGGCTGCCTCTGATAAATCTCCAGTAGGGACAGGTCCATTTCTTATTAAGACCTATACCCCAGAAACAGGAGCTACTCTAGAGGCATATGAAAACTATTGGGGTGGTAAAGCGAAGGTCGCACAGGTTCAGATTAAATATTTCTCTGATCCGACAGCCATTTCTGCTGCCCTTCAATCCAAAGAAGTCGATGCTGTTTATGGGCTACCCTATGCTAATTTAGCAAGCTTTAAGAAGGACAGTCAGTATAAAATTTCTGAAAAAGAAGGTGGCCGTTACTTAAGCTATGTCTACAACTTTGAAAATCCTTATGTAGCTGATGATCAGTTCCGTCAAGCTTTGGATACCTTGGTCGACAAGAAAACTTATACAGAATCCCTCTTTAAAGGTGCGGCCGTTCCAGCTACTGGACCGCTCCCTTCTAGCTCCGATTTTGCCTTAGATAAAAGTGTTCATGAGTTTAATGTAGAAAAAGCTAAGAAACTGTTAGATGAGGCTGGCTACAAGGATACAGATGGAGATGGCTACCGTGAAAAAGATGGAAAGAAAGTCACGATTGAATTGCTCTCCTTTACTCGTTTACCAGAAATGCCGTTAGCCATTGAAGCTTCTCAGCAACAATTAAAAGAGGTTGGAATTGAAGCGAAGATTCGTAAGGTGGAAGTGAGTGCTGTCGCAAAGGAGAAAGATTACGCCTTCACGCCTTATGCCGTCGTAGCTGCTCCGATTGGCGATCCATATGCTTACTTTAACTCAGCTGTCAAAACTGAGGGAGTAGGAAATGTCGGTCATTATAGCAATGCGGAAGCTGATCAGAAGATCGAAGCGCTAGCAACTGAGACCGATCAGAAAAAACGAATCCAATTGAGCAAGGACATTCAAGCCCTTATGGATAAGGATCATGGGTATACGATCATTGGATTTTATAAAGTTGCCATCGTCATGGACAAATCCATCTCTCATTTGGAATCCCATCCAACAGATTATTATCATGTAACCAACAAACTCTCGAAGGAGTAAAGCTATGTTGCAACTGACGAATGTAACGGTTTCTTCCCCGTCAAAGGTTATTTTAGATCAACTTTCTCTAACCGTTTCGGCAGGTGAAGCAGTCGGAATCGTCGGAGAAAGCGGAAGTGGCAAAACAACGATTTTAAAACTGCTTTTGGGTCTTCCCTTGAATGACTTAGTCTTTACCCAAGGCAGGATTTCTTATAGGGATCAGGCCATCAGCCCACAAAAGAAGCGGGTTTTTTATCCATTTGTAGGGACAGAACTGGCCTGGATTACCCAACAGTCCAGTCTCGGTTTTAACAACAACCGTAAAATCAAGCACCATTACGAGGATCTCGTCAAGAGTCATGGCTCTCAAGTAGAAAAGATGAGATCGTTAGAGGAATGCCTCCAGATGGTTGGCTTAGATCCAGCACAGGTTCCATCAAAGTACCCTTTTGAACTTAGTGGAGGTATGATGCAACGAGTGGCCATTGCTTTGACCTTAGCCAGTCATCCTAAATTGCTCTTGGCAGATGAGCCGACCAGTGCCCTTGATGTTCTCTCCAAGGAATCGTTTATTCAAACCTTGATTGAATTGCTAAGGACCGAAGAATCTAGCCTCTTATTTGTCACTCATGATATGAGTGTCGCCAAAAAGTTGGCAGATAGGATCTTGGTTATGAAGGAGGGGAAGATTGTGGAAGAAGGAAGTCGCGACCAAATTTTCCAAAATCCGCAACATCCCTACACCCAGAAGTTACTAATGGCTATTCCAAAATTAAAATTGTAGCAGGAGTCACCAAATGACCTATTTACTCGAATGTAAAGATCTCACTCATCATTATAATGATCCGCTTCATCATCAGGCTGGTGTTTTTGATGTCTCCTTTACCCTAGAAAAAGGGCATCGGCTTGGTTTGGTTGGAGAATCCGGTTCGGGTAAAAGCACCATTGCCAAAATTCTGAGTCGACTCCTGAATGTGCAAGAGGGAAGTATTCAATTCTTGGGGCAATCGCTGACGACTTATACAGACCTTGAGTTTTACAAAAAGGTGCAATATATTTCTCAACAGCCCCAAGAAGCTTTTCATCCCAAAAGGACCTTACAAGCAAGTTTAGAAGAGGTTTGTCAGAATTTTAAGATTTGTAAGACTAAGAAGGAGATGGAAGAGCAGATTCACCAACTCTTGGAAAGGGTTGGCTTACATCCGGATCTGGCGCAGCAGTTTCCCCACCAATTAAGTGGCGGAGAATGCCAACGGATGGCTATAGCCAGAGCTCTCTTGGTCCAGCCTGACTTATTGATTTGTGATGAGATCACCAGTGCCTTAGACGTGACTGTCCAAGAGGGAGTGATGGACCTTCTACAAGAGATTCAGAATAGCTCCCAAACCTCTTTTCTCTTTATTTCACACGATATTGCGCTGGTCAGCCAATTTTGTGATGAAATCATGGTACTAAAAGATGGAAAAATTCAAGAGAAAGGGGTGATGTCAGACGTTTTGCGAAATCCTCAATCGGACTACACCAAACTATTGATGAAACCATATCAGGAAGAAGGAAGGGAGCCATGATAAGATATTTCATCAAATTACTGTTTCAAATGGTTTTGATTCTGCTCTGTGTCAGCTTTCTTTCATTTTTACTCGTTTATTTGGCAAAAGGGGACCCTGCAGAAAGTATTTTAAATGCGCAAGGAATTCCTTATACCAAAGAACTACTAGAGATAAAACGAGCTGAGATGGGCTTAAATGATAGTTTTATACTGCAATATCTGAGATGGTTAGGAAACATCCTCCAAGGGAATTTTGGGATCAGCTATCGTACAGGAGCCCCAGTTTGGGATCAATTGGTCTTTTACTTTCCAAATACGATTTATCTAGGGATCCATATCTTGTTAGCAACGCTTGCCATTTCCCTTCCTCTCGCGATATATGCAGCCTATCATATCGGTAGTCGACTGGATCGATTTATAATGACGGTTTGCGCATTATTAAATGCCATTCCTAGTTTTGTCATTGGAATTCTCTTAATGCTTGTCTTTTCGGTCAAGCTTGGCTGGTTTCCTATTCAGTCAACTGCAAATGAATGGGGCTTAATTTTACCGATTTCTACCATGGCCCTGACCATGTCTACGCGCTATATTCCTCAATTAAGAACGGCCATCATAGATGAGCTGCAGTCACCAGCAGTAGAAGGTGCCAGAGGACGTGGCATACCGGAAGGTCGCATTCTATTTAAGGATGTCTTGTATAATACCCTTCCCTTTTTGTTAACATTGGTGAGTTTGTCACTGGGTTCTCTGTTAGGAGGTGTTGCTATCATAGAGTATTTATTCTCTTGGCCAGGAATTGGAAAAATGCTGATTGCAGTTGTGGTCAATCGGGATTATCCTCTGGTCCAAGGTGCTGTTCTGGTGATTACACTTGGGGTATTGCTTGTCAATTTTACCACCCAAGCCTTGATCACATGGCTAAATCCGAAGGCCCGTCTATCGCAACCAACCCCCTTCCTTCTTTTTAAGAAAGAGGTCAGTCCTAAAGGAAATGGAGGGGCTAAGTGATGAAAAAAGTTAGTCACCGCAACCTCTATCTCTTGGCTGGCTGCCTTCTCTTGGTTCTAGTAGTTTCTTGTCTTTCACCCATCTTTTTAGGAGACAGCATCACTAAGGTCCATTTAGGAAATGCTCTCCAAGCACCCAATAGTCAAGAATGGTTTGGTACAGATGCCGTGGGCCGGTCTGTATTTGCTCGAACTCTGAGTGGTGGGGTACAAACCATTGTACCTGCAGTTGGGATTCTTCTCTTTGTCACCCTAGTTGGTTCCTTGATTGGGGTGACCAGTGCCTTGATAGGCGGGAAGTTGGATCGTGCTATTTTCTTGTTCATTACGGCTTTTCAGTCCTTGCCATCCATCGTCATAGTGATTGCTATTGTGAGCCTATTAGGGGTAGGTTTGCAACAAACGGTCATAGCGATTGGCTTAACGGCTTGGACCAAGTATGCCTATATCATGCGGTCGCTGACCCTGCGTTTAAAAAATGATTTCTATGTTCAGTCAGCAAAAATGTATGGGAATAGTTTTTGGAAGACCATCAAACATTACTATGTTCCTAGTTTATTTCCGCAAATTGTCACTACCATGACTTTTAATGTTTCGACGATCATCATGGAGATTGCTGGCCTCAGTTTTGTTGGACTAGGCGCGCAGGCTCCGTCTCCAGAGTGGGGAGCCATGATGAATGATGGTCGTATCTATATCCAGGAAGCTCCCTGGATCGTCGCTTTTCCTTGTATCTTCTTAATCGGGGTCATTTTATTGATTACAAAATTTGGAGATGCTCTACAAAATTATATGAATCAAAAAAATTAATCATGAGGTTTATCTAATGAAAAAATTTTGGAAATTAGCTGTTACGAGTTTAGCAGTTTTGTGTTTAGCTGCCTGCCAGCAGAATGGCAAGTCTGCAGACAGTAGTGGTGAAAAAGATAAAATCACGCTTGCTTGGGGAGAAGACTTCGGAGATGTCAATCCTCACGTATATAATCCAGATCAATTTATTATTCAAGATTTGGTGTATGAAGGTCTTGTCCGTTACGGAGACAATGGGAAAATTGAGCCTGCCTTAGCAGAGAGCTGGAAGGTTAGTGAAGATGGGAAAACCTATACTTTCAACTTGAGAAAAGCCAAATTCTCAGATGGCTCTGATTTCAACGCAGCTAATGTGAAGCGGAATTTCGATACGATCTTCTCAAAAGAAAACAAAGGAAACCATGAATGGTTTAACTTTACCAATGTTTTGGATAGTTACAAAGTGGTTGATGATCATACCTTTGAAATTACCCTTAAAGAACCATACAGTGCCACACTTTACGATCTTTCTATGATTCGTCCAATTCGTTTCTTAGCAGATGCCAGCTTCCCGGATGGTGATGATACAACTAAGAATAAAATCAAATCCCCTATTGGTACTGGTCAATGGGTGGTCAAAGATAAAAAATCTAACGAATACATCACTTTTGCACGGAATGAAAACTACTGGGGTGAAAAACCAAAACTGAAAGAAGTGACCATCAAGATTATTCCAGATGCCCAAACACGTGCTTTAGAATTTGAATCTGGTAAAGTAGATTTGCTGTATGGAAATGGTGTGATTGGTTTAAATACCTTCGCTCAATACAAGAAAGATAAGAAATATACAACGGATGTTTCGCAACCAATGTCTACTCGCTTGTTGCTCTTGAATGCCAAACAAGAAGTCTTCCAAGATAAGAATGTTCGTAAAGCTATTAACCATGCCATTAACAAAAAAGAAATTGCAGAGAAATTGTTCATGGGGGCAGAAACTCCTGCCGATACCATCTTCTCTAAATCAACTCCTCACTCAGATGCTGGCTTAACACCATATAAATTTGATAAGAAAGAAGCAGAAACAATGTTGGATGCTGCTGGTTGGAAGATGGGTTCTGATGGCATCCGTGAAAAAGATGGCAAGAAGATGGAATTGAATTTCCCTTACATTTCTACCAAAGCAACTGATAAAGACCTAGCTGAATATTTCCAAGGCGAATTGAAGAAAATTGGTGTCGAAGTCAAATTGACAGCTATGGAAGAAGATGATTATTGGGAAAATGCGAAAACAGGAAACTTTGATATGATGCTCACCTTCTCTTGGGGAGCACCATGGGATCCTCACGCTTGGATGACAGCTTTGACAGCTGAGTCTGCTCATGGTCACCCAGAAAATGTTTCCCTTGAAGCACTTCCAATCAAGAAAGAATTGGATGAAACCATCAAACAAACCTTAACAGAACCAGATGAAGAAAAAGTAGATGCTGGCTATAAGAAAGCTTTGACCTTGCTCCATGAAGAAGCGGTGTATATCCCATTGACTTATCAATCAGTGATCTCTGTTTATCGTACAGGTGAGTTGAAAAATGTTCGTTTCGCTCCAGAAGAAAATGCCCTTCCAGTTCGCTACATTGAAAAAGTGAACAAATAAGGACAAGATCTGGAATGAAGAAAACAATGTAACCTCGTTCAAAGTGATTATCCTTTCATTTTGTTAGGGGACCTCCGGTTTAAAGGATCTTCTGTGGATCTTTTAAACCGGGTCACATTGTTTTTAGGATCTAAGTTTATATGATATGAAAGCTATTTTTAAAAAAATTATTAGTTTTATAAGTGGTTTACTTGTTATCTCCATTATCACCTTTATCCTGACCAAATTTACATCGCAGGATCCAGCAGAAAATTATCTTCGAATCCGGCATTTGCCGATCACCCCTGCAGCTCTTGAAAATGCTAGAACTTATTTGGGCTTGGATAAATCCTGGATTGAACAGTATTTTTCTTGGTTTGTTAAGGTCCTTCACTTGGATTTTGGGACCTCTTATTTATTGAAAGAATCAGTTGTCAGTTTGATTGCTAGTCGGTTCCTGTCTACTTTTTATTTAGGAGTGACATCCTTTATTCTGATTATTGTCGTTTCTATTCCCATTGGGGTTATCAGTGGCTTGAAGACCAATTCCTTCTTTGACAAATGTGTGCGGTTCCTTGCTTTTAGCTCAGTATCCATGCCTGCCTTTTGGTTGGGGTACATGTTGATTTTTATTTTTTCTGTGAAATTAGGCTTATTGCCTGTATCGGGTATAAATGAACCTTTAAGCATCGTCTTACCAAGCATCACTTTAAGCTTTTCACTGATTGGCCAATATATTGCCTTGGTGCGAAAAGCCGTATCGACCCAGCTTGAAAGTCCTCATGTTGAGAATGCGCGCATGAGAGGGGTTAAACTACGCTATCTTTTAACCAATCATATTCTTCGAAATGCTTTGCCCTCCATTGCGACTGGCTTAAGTCTAACCTTTGTCTATTTGATGACCGGTTCCTTGATTGTTGAAGAAGTCTTCGCTTGGAATGGATTAGGGAGTTTGTTTGTAGAGGCGATTCGATCGATCGATTCTCCCTTAATTCAGGGATGTATGATGTTATTTGGCTTGCTATTCTTATTGAACAACGGTATAACGCAAGCCGTCAACCACTGGATAGACCCACGAGTAAGGAAGAGAGGAAATCGATCATGAAAAAAAGTGTGATGTTTTCTATTTTCATATTAGGTCTCTTGGTTTTCCTTGCTTTGTTCGCCTCCTTTATAGCGCCTTATGATCCCCAGTATGTGGATGTTTCCAATAAACTCCTAAGTCCGAGTCCTCAACATCTTTTAGGAACAGACCAATTGGGAAGGGATGTTTTCTCTAGACTCTTGTACGGGGCACGCTATTCCTTATTCTTAGCTGTTGCGATTAGCATCTTGGAAGTAGTGACTGGCTTTATCGTAGGTTTGGTTGTAGGGTGGTATCAGGGAAAATTGGAAGGAGCCTTTCTTTGGTTTACCAATGTCTTGATGGCCTTCCCAAGTTTTCTTCTCTCCCTAGCTACCGTTGGAATCCTAGGACAAGGGATGAGCAATATGATCATTGCCATTGTCATAATCGAATGGATCTACTACGCAAGGATTGTGACAAATCTGGTTATTTCTACCAAACAAGAGCCCTATGTGATTAGTGCTCAGATCATGGGAATGGGGTCATTTCATATCCTCAAAAACCATATTTTGCCCTTTATATACAAGCCCGTACTGGTGATTCTTCTCATGAACATCGGGAATATCATTCTAATGATTTCTGGTTTTTCTTTCTTAGGAATTGGAGTCCAACCCAATGTTTCAGAGTGGGGCTTAATGTTGCATGATGCGCGGGCTTACTTCCGAGTGGCGCCTTGGATGATGATCGCACCAGGCTTAGCTATCTTTTTAACCGTCATTTCCTTTAACCTATTTGGTGAATATATCGAAGAGAAAGGAGAGAAGAATGGCATCATTCATCATTAAAGATCTTTCTCTTGTAGATCAGGAGGAGTCTCGTCTAGATCGGGTTTCTTTCACCCATCCCTTAGGAGAATCCCTACTAGTGGTGGGAGAAAGTGGATCAGGGAAAACGCTCTTAACCAAGGCTTTAATAGGGATTATTCCTCGGAACATGAAACAGACCGGATCGATTCATTATGGAGATCTCCATCTCGATTCTTTTTCAAACAAAGACTGGAACGCCTTTAGAGGGCAGAAGATCGCCTACTTGGTTCAAAATCCCATGTCTATGTTTAATCCCTTTCAAACGATTTGGACGCATTTCTATGAAACCATAAAAAGTCATTCAACTCTTTCCAAAAGTGACTGCCACAAGAAAGCTCTTGACGTTTTAGAAAAGGTTCGGATCGCAAATCCGGAAGCGGTTCTCCATCAATATTCCTTTGAACTGAGTGGAGGAATGCTCCAACGGATTATGTTAGGCATTATCTTATGTCTAGATCCAGAAACGATTATACTAGACGAACCAACCTCAGCAGTCGATCGTGTAAACCGTGAGATGATCCTAAGCTTGATCAAAGACCTACTGGCTCAGCACAAGACGGTTATTACCGTTACCCACGACTATTATTTGGCGAGGGAACTTGGGGGCAACATGTTGGTCTTAGAGAAGGGGAAAGTAGTTGAATTTGGAAAAACCGAGGATCTTTTGACAGCTCCAAAAGAAAGCTATACCAAGGAATTATTCTTAGAACAAGATTTGAAGCAGGTGATCAGAAATAATGCTGGAATGTAAAGATATTACGGTCAACTATCAAGGAAAAACTGTATTAGACCATTGCAATCTATCCATAAAAAAAGGTGAAATTGTCGGAATTATGGGAGAAAGTGGGAGTGGCAAGTCCACCCTAGCAAGAGTCATCTTAGGAATTGAAAAACCAACTCAAGGCCAGGTTCTCTTAGATGGCAAAACCTATTCCATCAAAGAGGACGGCGTTCGCATCTTAGTCGTTTTCCAAGATTCTTTTCACGCAGTTAATCCACGATTTAGTGTTCAAGAAATTTTGTTAGAAGCTCTTCCCAAGGATTTTCCGATGGACCAGGTCCACACCGTTTTAAAAGAGGTCGCTCTACCATCAGAAGTACTAGATAAAAGAGCGAGAGAATTAAGTGGTGGCCAGCTGCAGAGAGTTTGCATTGCCAGGACCTTGCTATTAAACCCAGATATCATTATTTTTGATGAATCCCTCAGTGGTTTGGATCCCAAAACCCAGGTTCAGATTTTGCAATTGCTTTACAAGATTCATGGTAAGTATCAGAATACCTTTATCTTCATCGCCCATGATGAGCAATTGTGCCGGGCCATTTGTGATCGCACCCTGATCTTAGAAAATGGTCAATTTACCCGCGAACTTCAGGATGTAGCGGAAGCGACCTGATGTTCGAAGAAAACAAGAAGCAATAAAAAGGAGAAATGCGTGAAACTAACATTCGAAACACGTAAATTATACTTTGGATTTCCTGTATTTTTCTTAGGATACAAGGATGAGGTGCATGGCTATAATATTTCGACCTCTAGCTCAGCCTATACTCTCGGTAGTATGATGGTGGTCGCTATGAGAACCAAAGGAAATGCCGTCACAGAAATTAAAAAACACGGATCGTTCACCGTGAATATCCCTACAGAAGAGCTCTTAACAGAGGTTGAAATTGCTGGTTTCAATAGCCGCAAGGACAAGTTTGCTCTTACAGGTCTAGACTATACAATTGGGGAAACAGTAGACGCTCCAATGGTAACGGCTTGTCCAGTTTCCATTGAATGCCAAGTTGTTGAATTTGTAGAATGCGGAGCATTGACCAATATTATCGCTCGTGTAACTCGTCGTGAAGTAGAAGAAGACTTGATTGACGAAGATGGTACCTTCAAGAGCGATACTTTCTCACCGATCAGCTATATTGGAGATGGAGCCGGCCGTTATTATAGAAACTATAAAGATGGTGGCGTTCAAATGGGAAGCATCATCAAGAAAATCAGAGAAAATGAAGAATAGCAGAAAAAGGCTAGGGGACCCCTTAGCCTTTTTACTTTCCAAGCGCCACCTTTCGAAGAAGGACTTTGCGTTTTCGTTCCTCTACCATGCTTAGAAACTCTTGGTAGGCTTTTTCTAGGTCAGCTTGGTATCCTTGTGGGACTTTAAATTCCAACTGATCCAGAAAGACAGGAGCACTGGCCCCTTTATAAATTTCACCTTGAAAGAAGTAGTGCTTGCTGACAATGTCGATAGAGAGTTGCGAAGAACGCCAACGTCTCTTGCGCGTGTGTTTGGGTTTCCATCGAAGTTTTAGCTGCTGATCTCGCAAGTACCAGCCCATGATCTCAAGGTTGGCCCTTTGTCCAGTTTTAGGGTCCAGATAGTCAGCTGGGATGCTGAAGACCTTGCCCCCACGTTTACTATATAAGAAGGGATGAAAATCGGGAATGAAGTCATAGTCTTTGCTGGAGACAACCGATAGATCATCAGGAGCTCCCACCTCAGAACGGCTCGTATAACGAAAAGGATCAAAGTCTGCCAGGCTTTTTGTTGTTCTTTTCCATTCGAGTTCATAAGCCGTGACCTGGTCCCCTATAGTACGTGTCGACTTTAGAAAAGAAAGGACGTCCTCGTGAGCCTGATAGAGAGCAACGATGTTCTTTAACCGCGCTTCCTCAGAAAATTCGTACAGATCTCGTGGGAAAGCCAAAACGTAAAGAGTATGAAGTGCTTCAAGAGGGACAGCAGCGATGCCCTCTAAGAGCTCCTGACGGTCGATGAGACTAGCATGGGCAAATAAAAGACTTTGCCCAGAATCTTGTTCTAGATCAATCACAAACAGTTGCATCTCTCTTTTAAAGAGGAGAATAAAAGTATCCGCTGTTTCATTCTCAAAACGAACCAACGGAATGGAAGAATAATGGTGGTAGGGTTTTAAGGCGAGATAAGTCCCCAATGTTTCTGTGATATAATGCATTTTTCTATTGTAACATAAGAAAGGAAGAACTCAAAAAAACCACTCCCGAAAGGGAAGTGGTTCTGTGTTGGTTCTTATTTGAGACCGTATTTTTTGTTGAAACGATCCACACGTCCATCTGCTTGAGTGAACTTTTGACGTCCAGTGTAGAATGGGTGTGAGTCTGATGAAATTTCAACACGGATCAATGGGTAAGTTTCACCTTCGAATTCAACTGTTTCGTTAGAGTACTTAGTTGAACCGCTGACGAACTTGTAACCAGTAGTAGTGTCCATGAAGACAACAGGGCGATATTCTGGATGGATATCTTTTTTCATTTTGCAATATTTCCTTTCTGCCATGGTCTCTTTCCGAGCCATAGATTGTTACTTAGCTAGTGTACCAAATTTCCAGGATCTTGACAAGTATTTTCACTAATTTTATTTAAATTAATGATCAAAAAAATCACCCTGGCAGGACCAAGGCGATTCTGATATTATTATTGTTCAGATTGATTTGGATCTTTTGGTGCTTCAACCGGTTGATCAGCTTGTCCCTCAGTGTGTTCGTGAGTTTCTTTTTTGATTTCATCTACAGCAGTTTTTACAGTAGAAGATGTTACGCGTCCAACAGATTGGGCAAATCCTTTTCCAGATTCAGCAAGTTCTTCGAAGGTTCCTTTAGTGATTTTACCACCTGACATCGCTAAGAGACCAGTCACAACAATAGCGATAGATGCGATCAAAGCGAGGATCAAACCAAAGCCGATTGAAACGCCATAGCCATTGAAATCAGCAGCATACTTGTTCACACCGAAGACATCGATCAATGTTACGATAGTTGAGAGAGCCCCTGATACGATAACACCAATTGCAAAACCTTTTGGAAGTGAAGATTTTATATCACTCAAGCATGCAAGGACAATCGCAACAACTGCAAAGATAATAACGAACCAACCATCTCCGCGAAGTCCATTCCAGCTGTATGAACCAAAAGCACCGGCGTTCAGGCTTGCCCACGGCAAGAAAGAGCTAAGAAATGCTACCGCAGCAGAGATAATAATAAACAAACGATTTTTTTCCATAATAAGTCTCCTTAAAATTTTATTAGCTTTATTTTACCACAAGTGAACGTATATGAAAACCCCATGTCAAGATAAAAAGGCTAAGAAACAGTTCTCAGCCTTCGTTTGTGCGAGCCACATCTTGTAGCTCTTGGTAGATTTGGTCATTTTCCTCAAGGGAGTAGGAGTTAGCTCCACTAGCTAGTGGATGGCCACCACCATTATGTCGTTTGGCAATTTCGTTAATCACTTTTCGTTTGCTGCGCATCCGAACACGGAAGTGACCGTCAGGCTGCTCCACAAAGATAGCCCAAACAGACACGGTATCAATGCGTCCAGGAGCTCCGACAATTGCAGCAGTCTCGGAATCCCGTAGATCGAATTTCTTTAAGAGTTCTTGTGTCAAGGTCACACGCGCAGCGCCATGTTCATCGATCTCAAGATGGTCGTAGACATAGCCTTGAAGCTTAGCTGTTTTGAGATTGATCGTATCCATCTGACGAGCAAGTGATGTAAAATCAAAGGGAATGCTTCGAAGAGTTGCAGCGATCTCAAAGGTCCGAGTTGAAGTAGCAGGATAAAGGAAGCGACCTGTATCGCCCACAATCCCAGCATAGAGAAGACGCGCAGCACTTACAGGAAGTTCGAGATCCAATTCCTTAGCAAAAAGTGCAATCAACTCACTGGTAGAGCTAGACTCAGTATCTACCCAGAGCAGATCGCCATAAGCATCGTCATTTGGATGGTGGTCGATCTTGATCAGGAAATCACCCGTCGCATAACGCTTGTCATCGATGCGGGGAGTATTGGCCGTGTCACAGACAATCACCAAAGCCCCTTCATAATCCTCATCCTTGACCTCATCCATCTCGGAAAGCCAAGTCAAGGTCGGCTCATCATAGCCGGTTGCCAAGACCCGCTTTTGAGGGAAGTGCGCACGCAGGAGATCCCGCAAGCCCACCTGGCTACCAATCGCATCCGGATCCGGATTCTGGTGACGGTGGATAATAATTGTGTCATAAGCTTGAATCTTTTCAAGAATGTCTTTCATTACGTTCATACAATACCTCGTTTTCTTAGTCAATTTTAACATAAGAAAGGCCCATCCAGCAAGCGTTTATCACTATGTAGGAACTATGGAAGCGGTTTTACAGATGTTCAATATTTTGGTAGAATGAATGAATAGATTGAGTATGGGAGGAACTAGAATGATTGAAATTAAAAGTAATGCTGAGACGGCACAAGAGTTAGCGGCTTCTTTAAAAGATAGTGGGGATACACTTTCGGGAGTTGCGGCAGCTACAAAAGATGAGAAAACGATTCTTGCTGGAAATGATGCAGCTCATAAAGCCATTGATACTACTAAAACCAAAGCAGAAGAAATTGCAGCAGCGATCGAGTCAATTGGGACCAATCTTCAAAGTGTTTCAACTGGATTTACAGAAGTGGATGAAGCGACTGCTGCGAGCATGCAATAGGTTGAAAGAGTAGGAAGATGGATTACGATCAACAACTGTCAGAATTAAGAAAAAAAGAAGACCAACTTTTCCAGAAAGAAAGGGCTATTATAAAAGAAACAAGAAAGTTGGAAGAGGATCTGAACCGCTTTGAAGCGTATAGCTACGATGCAAACCGTTTTTTATGGAATGCATTTGAATCTTATCCTTCCTCTAGAAATTTTTTTGACCACCTTCAGGAGGAAGCCCTTCATGAATCGCGAAAAATTTCGACTAGTTATTTGGAAGAAATAGATGAATTAGCTATCCAAAAAAGAAAAATCGAAGATAATTTAAATGATATTTATCACGAACGAAAAAAACTAAACTTTGAAAAGGAGAGTGACGATGGGAATCGAAGTTTATCGAGGTAGTTTGGATAGTCAGGCTACTAGCACAGGGACGATGGTTGAGCAGCAACTGAAAGCCTATGAAGCACTAGAAACATCATTAACGCAAATAGAAAACTCAGCCTCACACTTGTCTGGACAAGCTTACGACTCTTTTAGAACCTTTGTAACGAGTGTTGTCAAGCCATTGAAAGAGGCCGGGATAGCTTTAGCGGATGCGACACAAGAAAGTGTGAAAAAGCTCCCAAAATCCTACCGCTCTGAGGTGGCTGATGAGGACTTACAGGAAGAAAAGTTGGTTTCTGATATTGAACAGTGTGATCGGATGATTGCTATCTTTCATGCAGAGATTAATGAAATTGCGGCTAGTCAATCGACTAGTGCTGGAGATTTTCAACGCTTGCAGAGATTACAGCGACTTCAAGGCTTAAACGTATTAGATGGTATTGTAAAAGCTGCTAGAAATAAACTACAAGAAAAATTAAACAAACTCAGAGCGTTTAATGCAACGTCACCAAGCATCTTCTGGGAAATTGATGTTTTAGCCCAAGCTATTCAAATAGCTGTCAATCAAATTAACGTAGCGTGGGATCCAAATACGGGAATGTATTCTATTCCAAAGGATTTATCCTGGTCTGATCTCGTAAATGAAACGATTAAGAATAAAGAGTTTGAAAATGAATATTTGCCAACGAAACCAAAGGATGTATCAGCGTTCGAATATAACCAATTTCTTACGGGTTTACGTGAACAAGCAGTGAACCTTAAAGAAATAGATGGCTGGGATAAGGATGCCATCAAAGGCTATGTCAAAGGCGTTTCAAAAAGAACAGCAGATATCAAGACAGGTAGCGAGTTAAATGCAAGGAGAGATGCTTTATATGCGGAAACCAAGGAGATTGGATCCGATATTTATACTGAGATGTATGCTAGTAGTAAACTTGATTCAAAAGTGAAAGTAAAACTTGTTCTTAAGCAATTAGGGGCAGAAAAGGACGATTATGATTTTATACATTTGACAAGCAAAACGCATAAGATTTCAGAGAACCTACCACCACACGGTGATTTCAACATGTATTTCAGACGGGATGTTGTAAAAGCATTCGGTGATAAACATCTTAATTACAAAGAAGATTTACTTAGGAAGCAAGTCCATTTCTTCCGCTATTATTTGGATCGCCAAGCAATTTACTATATTCGCAGTCATTACGAAGGAGCCAATGATTACGAGAAACTCTTAGCATATGGCAAAGAAAACAATATTGAATTTGATTACACAACTGGCTCTAACTACCATAACCGTTTCAAGGAAGCAGAAGGCTTCAAACGGCCCTATAATATGAAGGTTCAAGTCCCTAAGGGTAATTCATCTAAAGACAAAGATTTAAACAATGCCCGGATGGTGGAGTTTATTGTGAATATGGATACCGGTGAGTTTGAGAGTCAATGGGATGTCTATGATAAACACAAACTGGCAAATGGTCGCTATGAGTCCGATCCAGGAAAATATATAAATGATGATGAATTAAGGGAAATAGCCAATACGGAGTCCTTTAACTATGGCCCTTCAACAGGTCAAAATTCAGATGTTACTAAGTTTTACGAAGGTAAACATGGAATGCTTGATGTGAATGGTACTCCTGAGCCAGCAACCCGTGTCAAAGCTAAAAGGTTATTTTCTTATGAAGAAGATTTGACTAAAACGGATAAAAGTACTGGACATAAGGGGCGATTTGCAGATATTGTAAGAGGAGGAGGACATGAGGATTATGAAGCATGGCAGAAAGTTCCAAATAAAGATAAACAAAAAGTTTATAATGACTATATTAATTGGATTGGTAAGCATGATTATAATGGTATTTTGGATTATTTCAAATCAGAAAACCTCTATGGATACGAAGCAAACTAGTTATGAAAGAATTCAAGTACGTCAATTTGTTACAGTTCAGGATACTAGATATCCTAATGAGGAGATTGGTTTTGACTTGAAAACACATGAATTTTATAGTTCTTCCCGAGCTGTAAAAAATGATCTAGCTTATGGCATTGATTCAACTGTAGCTTCAGAACTGTACAAGGAGTGGGAAGAATTCATTCTAACGTATGGAATACTAAAGATAGCCATAACCAATAATGAAATCATTAATCATGGTTATATCCTAGAGTTTGATGCAAGTGATTTTATAAATAGGAAGAAACTTTCCAACATTCAAAGAGGTGATATTGAAAGTTTTTACACGAAGTATAAAATGTCAAAAGTTCGTGTTACCTATAACAAAGAGTTTCTGCCTACAAAACTTGAGGGTTACTATGAAAAAAATGGTGAAATGAGTTGGAATACGATTCGCACTTACTCTTACCCATTCAAAAACAAAGCTGATTTTGATAAGAAGTTGGATGAGCAAATCCAGTTAATTAAAGAAATTGAAAGTGAGAAAGAAGGAGATTAGGCTATAGAGCGGTATGAGAATATTAAAGAATCCATTTAAGTTAAAGGTTTTATCGAGGGCCCGTCTTCTCTTAATCGCAGTATTCATAATAATAGTGGCTGTTTTAAGTTTCCGAATAGTCAATCATATTCAACAGCAACCAATGTATGCTTGTGCTATTTTGCAGAAAGAAAGATTTGTTTTGGTACAAGATAAAAATGACTGGGGAAAAGAGTGGAGTACCGGAGTAGGATTTGATTTAAAAGATAAAGAGCTATATAGTTCGTATTTTATAGTTATTAAGAAGGATAAATTGTATGGTGGTTATGGAAATTATGGAACTAAAGAAATGTATCAACGTGCTTTGAATAGAGAATTATCATCCATATTAGTTAATCTGAAAATTTCACCGGATGAAATCAAAAAGAATAATTAGCAAATCACTCGTTCACCTGATTCTTTAGTAAATAAAGAATTATTGAAAGAGGAATATCCGCCAGAATTTGAAGGAAGATATTCTATTAAGGATAGTCAATTCACCAAGGTCCGTATCACATGCAACAAAGAATTCTTACCAACCAAAATCGAGTGGTACTATAAGGGTGAAGAAGGTCTGAAATGGTACACTTGGCGTACGTATTCATACCCATTTAAGAATAAGACTGAATTTAACAAGAAGTTGGATGAAGAAATCGAAACTATTAAAGAAATACAAAAAGAAAATGAGGGTGATTGACCCGTTTTTGCAATAAAGCTGATTTTGTTAAAATGAAATGGATATGGTGAAAGAAATTAAAAAGAATCGATTCAATTTGAAAGTCTTTCTAGTTGCTTTGCTTCTAGTGGTTGTTGCTGGTATTTTCATAGCTTTACAAAGAGGTAAGATTCAAGAAGATTCAAAATCTATTATAGAGAAGCAACGGTTTATAGAAACATATATCTTGTCTGGTGTTAATAACGAGGAATCAATCAGTGCGGGTTTTGATTTAAAAGAAAAAGAATTTTTTTATTACCATGGAGCTGCAATAAAAAATAGTAAATTGTATGGTGGTAGTCAGGAATATAGTGCTGCGGAGTATTATAAAAGAGCTTTGGATATTGAGCTCACTTCAGCACTTTTAAATCACCACATTAATATTGAAGATATAAAAGATTCCAACTATCAAATTACTCGTTCAACTGATTCATTCATCAATAAAAAATTATTAGATGAAAAACATCCGCCAGAATTTGAAGGTAGATATTCAATCAAGGATAGTCAATTTTCCAAAGTTCGTATCACCTACAACAAAGAATTTTTACCAACCAAAATCGAGTGGTACTATAAGGGTGAAGAAGGTCTGAAATG
>NZ_JVSR01000064.1:2799-4396 GCF_001069785.1 Streptococcus parasanguinis | reverse complement strand
ACAATCCAAAAACAATTGAGAGGCTAGGACTTTTGTCCCAGCCTCTTTTTAACTGCTCTTAGTTCCCCATTTTTCCTTTGGGTACGAGCAGATAGAAAAATAGCAAATTCACTCCAAATACGGCAACAAAGAGCGCTAATTGGGTAGCATCAATCGTTTGTTTCTCCGTCAAATCTTGGATCAGCTTTGTATAATAATAACCTGGGAAAGCCCGTTGTAGCTTGCCAACCAAGTCCATAAATCCGCCACTTGCGCCAAGCGTATCAAAGGGAATAATGGTCATGGCTGCCAAAATAATGATAGGAAAGCCAATGGTATCAATCGTCTTGGCATCTATCCTGACCCCAAGAACAAAGCCAATCACGCTAAAGTAGATCCCCATCAAGGATAAGAGGAAAAATTGTACCAACAGGCTAGTCGTCACTGGAAAGTGAAAACCTAGAACAGCAACTACTAGTACTGCTAAAAAGATCAAGCTGTTCAGAATCAGTTGCACGATCGATTGATCCCATAAATAGTTCTTGACACTATATCTTGTAAAGTGGGATTCAAAAGAATAAAAGCCAATATCTGAGGCGATTCGCTTACTAAAAGTTGCAAGGCTATTGCCAATGACCCCGATAAATACGGCAATGCCTAATAAAATACTTGGCGAAACCCCTTTTTGAAGCTGATAAAAGAAGATATACCAGCCTATGGGTAAAATAATGGTAAATAATACAAAGCGCTTATTTCGTAAAACTTGTTTTAATTGAATCTTTCTCATGCTTGTTCCCCTCCTTTATTCATCTCTTCTCGGAAATACTGCTCAATGGTTTGACCAGCCTGGTGAATGTCCTCAACAGCTTTTGCGGCAGCAATTCGACCATCTTTTAAAATCAAGACTTTTGTAAAAAAGGCATCAATTTGGTTAAAATCATGGGTCACCACAACAGATGTAAACTCTTGCTGCTCCAGCAATTTCCAAAAATTATCCACTGCTTCCAAGTCCATACCAGTCGTTGGCTCATCTAAAAAAATCAACCTTGGATGATTCAAAATGGTTAACAACAAGGACAAGCGTCTCTTTTGACCACCAGAAAGACTTCCCACCATCTGCTCTTTTGAGCCTCTCAATTCGACCATCTCTAAGAGTCCATTGATATCAGCCTGCTTCAGCTGATTCATCCGGCTTTTTAATTCGACGAATTCAGCGACGGTTAGATCCTCGATGAGCAGATCCCCCTGAGGCATCATCCCAATTTCTCTTTGAAAATCAAGCGAAGTCTTTATCGTTCCCGAATCGGCCTGGAGCTGCCCAGCGATAATGTTGAACAGGGTGCTTTTTCCTGCTCCATTATTTCCCAGCAAGGCAATTTTGTCTCCTTCTTCTATCGAAAAAGACACTCCCTTTAATACAGCTTTCTCCTTAAATGATTTTGTAATAGATGCTACCTGAAACATAGGATCCCTCTTTTCTTATTGATCTTGTGTACAGTATACTTCAAAGGGACAGTCTTTGTAGCTCTCTGTCAGAATCGGTCAGAAAATCGTCGTGAATGGTCAAAAAAGAGGCTGGGACAAAAGTCCTAGCCTCTCAATTATTTTTGGATTGTCG
>NZ_JVSR01000064.1:0-2699 GCF_001069785.1 Streptococcus parasanguinis | reverse complement strand
GAGGTGGGACGACGAAATCGAATTCTAACGAATGACCGATTTCTGTCCCACTCTCTCTTCTATTATTCCTTCCAAAAGGTCAGGCTCTGAGTAAATCGGTAGTTTGAACTCTTGGTAGACACTGTCGTTTTGGGATACTTTTCCAGTAATTGTTGGATCTTGTACAAGCCAAGACCGCGGCCCTCTCCTTTAGTCGAGTAGTCCTTTTCAAAAATTCTCGCCAGATCTATTTTTTCAGCTTTTGTACTATTTTCAACTATTAAAATAAGGGAGTTCGTCTCCTGAAGCATGGCAAGAGTCAGCTGGGGGTCCTCTGATTCAAGACTCGCTTCGATAGCATTGTCACAAAGGATGGATAAGAAGGTGATGAAATCTAAAACCTCGATGAATAAATCTCGAACAGGTTCATCGATCTCGACAGAGATCCCAATCCCTTTATTTTGAGCCTCCAATAATTTTGCGGACAGAACACTTTTTACAGCTGGATTTTCAATGTGACTGAGTTTGGCAATATCAAACTTACTATCGTAAAATTGTTGGCCACTCTCTCGAAGAACGTTCTCATAGACTTCCCTGATCCCCTTGAGATCTTCATGCTCAATACTTAACTTGAGACTGGTTAAAATATTCAGGTAATCATGACGAAAGGCACGAATCTCCCCATAGAGCATTTCGACGTGTTGGCTATAGGTGGCTAACTCCTGCAGTTGCCTATCTTTTTGCTCTAGAATCTCTTGTTTCAATCGTTCTTTGGACACTGCATTGAAATACAAGAGCATCATAAAAAATAAGATCAAATAAATACTATTTAAATGTTCCCGTAAAGCATCTGCATGCGGAATAGCATCCTCAAAAACCACCAGACCTACAACACTGACTAAATACACAAACATAGAAAGATCCATTGGAAGTAAGAAACGATTAAAATACTGCCGTTGAAACCCTACTTTTAAATCTGTAAAATCTAGTTTTAACAATTTAGTGAGCCCTAAATAGACAGGAAAGACCAGCAATTCAAGTAGAGCATCATACCAGCTGACAGATGCCTCATGAACAAGTACAATCCCTAGCATTGGAAAGACATAAAAGGCTAAGAGACGCCCAATGAGACTCTCCATGACAACCGGGTAGAGCCCATAAAAAATGTTCAAAAGGTGTCGTATGTTACGATTTCGATAGAAACTATAGGCAATAAATACTAAGAAATAGCCAAAAAAGCCTACCGGTGGCACAAGGGTAAAGACGACTGCAAAGAAGAAAGGGCACAAAAAGAGCCAGCGCCAAGCGAACTCTTGTCTACTGATATGACGATAGATCAGCATGCTGACGAAGAACTTTAAGTAATATATGAGAAAATCTAACAGCAATTCTTTCTCCCTTCTATTTTTTCAAAGCTTCCAGTAAGCCTCTGTACTTGGTCCGTGAGATCAAGCAATTGTCCCCATTTTCAAAAAAAGCTTTCTTGTCTTCTTTATCAATCTTCGTAATATTTTGTGGATTCACCACAAAGGAGCGGTGGCACCGATACAAGCGAGGATCTGCTTTTTCGATATCGGCAATACTAGCGTAAAATTCCAAGCGCTCATCCTGGGTATGTAAAATGACCTTGTGAATAGTTGGAGACGTTTCAACATACAAAATCTTATTAAAGGGAACTTGTACACGCGCCATCGCACTCTCAAATGTAAAAGCATCTTGCGCAATCGTGGTCCCAGCTTGCTCCAAGGTATAGTCAATGGCCGAGTCGATTCTTTTTCTGAACTCTTCCTCACCCAGCGTTTTATCAATAAAATCCAAGGCGGCTACTTTGTACTGAAAGGTAATGGGCATGAATTCAGAGTGAGTGGTGACAAAGACAATGGTCGCATGGGGGTCTTTCTTGCGAATCTCTTTTGCGATCTCTAGACCCTTTTTCTCCTCACCTTTAATCTCGATATCTAAGAAGAATAGGTGATGAGCGCCTCTCTCTGTGATAGCATCTAGCAACTGGCTTGACTTCCCAAACACTTCTGGTGCTTTGCATTGCAAGGATTTCTGAGCAATCAGTTCCTGCAAGACCGATTCGATTCGTGATTGCTGGATCCACTCATCTTCTAACACAAAAATCTTCAACAAAGTCTTCACTCCTTCCCCTCGACGAATATGTTCTATTTTACCATAAATAATAGCTGCTGAGCCATTCTTTCAAAGTAGACTCAAAAGGCATTCTATCTTTTTCTCCTTAACAAGAAAAAACTCTCCCGGAGGAATCCGGAAGAGCTTGCGCAAGGGGAATTTGAAAAATATTTTTTAATATGAAAAAGGTCGATAAAATCTATGCTATGTTCAAACTCTCATTTTACTAACAGCGATATTACGATCAAGTTTTATTGTCAATAGACATGTATGTGGGAAGTTCTCCCCTTGCAACAATGTAGACCTGTGATCTACTCTTACTAGTATACACTAGAATTATTACAAAATCAGTTAATTTGTATTGCAATTTGTTGGCAAATATTCCTCCGCCCGAAAACCCCGCAAACACCGGATTCCCAAGCATCTACGCAAGTCCTCTTTAATTAGTATTTATCATTTCTGTTACAAAATTTAAAATAAAAATATTATTCCACAACACATGAAAATTCCAAAGCACGATAAAAAGAGGCTGGAACAAAAGTCCTAGCCTCTCAATTATTTTTGGATTGTCGAGCAAGACGCAG
>NZ_JVSR01000063.1:0-22444 GCF_001069785.1 Streptococcus parasanguinis | reverse complement strand
TTGAAGTTCCATGACTAATTATTGAGCCTAAGGTCTCAATAATTCCGAGTACCTGAAACTATTAAGTTTCAGGTACTTTTCTCACGACGAAAAGTTTCAGTTGATGATTGAATCACTCTAACGAGTAACATTTCTTTTTATAGAATTTATTAGATTTATAAAAAAGAATAGTTTGTCTACAGTCTCGGGTTGGAAATTTCCAACCTCTTTTTTGGCTCTTAAAATGAGGAAAATAAAACAAAAAGAAAAAAACGGTTTCAAAAAATAATAGAAATTTACAGAAATCTCTTGTGTGATTGGAAATTATCCTTTACAATAGGAGAGGAGTTTTATTTCTGATCTCATATTTGGAGGAATGATCATGTCCATTAACTGGCAGGAAATTTTGTTTAACTTTTTGGGAGGGTTAGGTCTCTTTCTCTATAGTATTAAAACCATGGGAGAAGGACTGCAACAAGCTGCAGGGGACCGTCTTCGCTACTATATTGATAAATATACCAGCAATCCCTTTCTTGGAGTCTTAGTAGGGATTGGGATGACTGCCTTGATTCAGTCGAGTTCAGGGGTTACAGTGATTACGGTCGGTCTGGTGAGTGCAGGACTTCTAACCCTCCGTCAAGCTATTGGTATTGTTATGGGGGCCAATATTGGAACGACTATTACCTCCTTTATCATTGGTTTTAAATTAGGAGACTACGCTCTTCCCATGCTCTTTATCGGAGCGGTTTGTCTCTTCTTTACCAAAAATCGTTTGGTTAATAATGTTGGACGAATCGTTTTTGGTGTCGGTGGTATCTTCTTTGCCCTCAACTTGATGAGTGGGGCTATGGAACCTCTTAAAGATTTGCAAGTCTTTCGTGACTATATGGTGCAGTTAAGTAAAAGTCCTATCTTGGGTGTCTTTGTTGGATCAGGCTTAACACTTTTGATTCAGGCCTCTTCTGCAACCATTGGTATCTTGCAAAATCTCTATGCTAGTCATTTGATTGACCTGAAAGGAGCCCTCCCAGTTCTCTTTGGTGATAATATCGGAACGACCATTACAGCTATCATTGCTTCCTTGGGAGCTAATATTGCGGCCAAACGTGTGGCAGGTGCCCATGTAGCCTTTAATGTTATCGGAACCATTATCTGTCTTGTCTTCCTTGTTCCGTTTACCTCTTTGATTCAATGGTTTGAAACGACTCTTCATTTATCCCCAGAAATGACCATAGCCTTTGCTCACGGAACCTTTAATATAACCAATACCATCATCCAGTTCCCATTCATTGGAGCTTTGGCATACTTTGTGACCAAGCTGATTCCTGGTGAGGACGAGGTTGTCAAATATGAACCGCTCTACTTGGATGAAAACTTGATCACTCAAGCGCCTTCGATTGCTCTAGGAAATGCAAAAAAAGAGTTGCTTCATTTAGGTGGATATGCAGACAAAGCTTTTAATCTCTCTTATGATTATATTGTTCATCAAAATGAAAAAACAGCTGAAAAGGGACATAAGACAGAAGAAGCCATTAATACCATTGATGATGATTTGACTCGCTACTTGATTCGTTTGTCGAGTGAAGCCTTGAGTCCGAGAGAAAGTGAAGTTCTCACCAATATCTTAGATTCCTCACGGGATTTGGAGCGGATTGGAGATCACGCGGAAGCCTTGATCAATCTGACTGATTATTTAATTCGTAAGAAAGTGGTCTTTTCAGAAGCGGCCTTGGCTGAATTGGAAGATATTTACAACCAAACCCATCAATTTGTAGAGGATGCCTTAAAAGCTGTTGAGAACAATGATGTGAGTCTTGCAAACCAATTGGTAGCACGTCACGAGGCAATTGAAAAGTTGGAGAAAAGACTTCGGAAAACCCATATTCGTCGTTTGAACCACGGTGAATGTACACCTCAAGCCGGAGTGAACTTTATTGATATCATTTCTCACTATACACGTGTTGCAGACCATGCCATGAATCTCGCTGAGAAAGTACAAATCGAGCAAATTTAATGAACGTCAAACAGAGTAAGTAGGAAGCTTACTCTGTTTTTTTGTTGGATTCTATCTAAAAATAGGTCTAGACCATTTACAAATGGAAGTGAAAGCGTTATAATATGTATGAATATAAATGGAACACAGTTCCTACAATGGAAAGGACGATTTTATGTCTACATATATTAAAGCAGATCAATTCTATTACCCGCATGGGGTTCGCCGTGGAGGTTATTTGGAGCTCGTCAATGGCAAGTTTGGAAAACATGTGGAAAGCTTACCAGAAGGAGCAGATGTGCTGGATTATTCAGGTTACAGTATTGCTCCGGGCTTGGTGGATACCCATATACACGGTTTTGGTGGAGTAGATGTTATGGATAATAATATCGAAGGCACTCTCCATACCATGAGTGAAGGTCTCTTGAGTACCGGGGTCACAAGCTTTTTGCCTACGACTTTGACTTCCTCTTACGAACAACTTTTGGCGGTAACTGAAAATATTGGTGCACGATACAAAGAAGCAACAGGCGCTAAGATTCGCGGTATTTATTTTGAAGGACCTTATTTTACAGAAAAATACAAGGGAGCTCAAAATCCAGCTTATATGAAAGATCCAAGTATGGAAGAATTCCGTGCTTGGCAAAAAGCGGCTAATGGTCTGTTGAATAAGATTGCCCTTGCTCCTGAGCGTGAAGGGGTAGAAGACTTTGTTCGGACCATTACAGGAGAAGGAGTGACAGTCGCCCTGGGACACTCCAATGCTACTTTTGAAGAAGCTAAAAAAGCGGTTGATGCAGGAGCGAGTGTCTGGGTGCATGCCTATAATGGTATGCGTGGTTTGACTCACCGTGAACTCGGTATGGTTGGAGCTATGTATGAGTTGCCTCATACTACAGCAGAGTTGATCTGTGATGGTCATCACGTTGATCCGCTAGCTTGTGATATCCTGATGAAACAAAAAGGAAAAGAAAATGTTGCCTTGATCACTGACTGTATGACAGCTGGGGGCTTAGAAGACGGGGACTACATGCTTGGGGAATTCCCAGTTGTGGTCGCTGAAGGGACTGCTCGCTTGAAATCAACTGGTAATTTAGCTGGCTCAATCTTAAAATTGAAAGATGGATTAAAAAATGTCGTAGAGTGGGGGATTGCCAACCCTTACGAAGCGGTGATGATGGCCAGTCTCAATCCGGCAAAATCAGTCCATATTGATGACGTTTGTGGTCAAATTCGAGAAGGTTATGATGCGGACTTCATCGTGCTTGACCAAAATTTGGATCTGGTTGCGACCTATCTCGATGGAGTTAAACGTTACCAAGCTGCCAACTAGATTCAAGAATTAAAGATAGAATACTTCCTCTCTAGGTCATACCTGGAGAGGTTTTTGTGATGTATTCATAGGGGGATCAGTATGTAGGATCTTTTTTTGTTTATCCATGGTAGTGCAATTTTGTGAATGCTGTCTTTTCATGCTATAATGGGAATTGAAATGTGAGGTAGCTTATGAAGGCAATTGATATACGTTTTTTATTGATGGGAATTTTTTTCTTGCTCTATGGTATTGTAAGAAAAAATATTTTTATTGTGATCGTTGGTGGGGCATTCTTAGTTTATAGTTTTTATAGCAAGAAGATGGAGCCAACCAAGAAGAATATTTTTAAACCAGAGCTCAAGCTTCGAGGGCCTAAGAAACCGAAATTGAAGAAAGGAAAGAAAAAATGAATCATTATCGTTTAAATAATGGGGTGGAGATTCCTGTATTGGGATTTGGAACTTGGAAAGCAGCGGATGGAGAAGAAGCCTATCAGGCTGTTTTAGCTGCTTTAAAAGCAGGTTACCGGCATATCGATACAGCTGCGATTTATCAAAATGAAGAGAGCGTTGGTCGGGCGATCAAGGATAGTGGTCTTAAACGCGAAGACTTGTTTATTACTACCAAACTTTGGAATACGAATCATACTTATGAAGATGCTCAAGCTGCTTTGGACGAGTCTCTTGAGAAACTGGGTTTGGACTATGTCGATCTTTATTTGATTCATTGGCCAAATCCAAAACCCCTTCGAGAAAATGATGCTTGGAAAGTGCGAAACGCTGAGATTTGGCGAGCCATGGAAGATATGCTAGCTGTTGGTAAGGTTCGGGCTATTGGCATTAGCAATTTTCTTCCCCATCATTTGGAAGCGCTCCTTGAAACAGCTCGGGTCATCCCAGCTGTGAACCAAATTCGTCTAGCACCTGGGGTTTACCAAAGCGAAGCCATTGCTGCAAGTCGCAAGCAGGGTATCTTACTAGAGGCTTGGGGACCTTTTGGCCAAGGGGAATTGTTCCAAAATGAACAAGTAAAAGAAATGGCTACTAAATATGGAAAGACCGTTGCTCAACTAGCTTTAGCTTGGAGTTTACAAGAAGGCTTCCTTCCTTTGCCAAAATCGGTTACGCCTGAGCGGATTGCGAGTAATCTAAATTGCTTTGATTTTGAATTGACGGCAGATGATGTGGAACTCCTGCGCCATCTTCCGGTTGAAGCAGGTGCACCAGATCCGGACACCAAAGATTTTTAAAAGAGAATTTCTATTCATTAATGAAAACCGAGGACAGTTTCGTTCTCGGTTTTTAAAAACCTTTCAAACATGAAGTAATTTTAAGGATCCAACAAAAACAGATGTTCTATAATATTTTCCTGTTCAACTTCAAAAATTTCCGAACGAAAATAAGTTAATAATTAGTAATATACGTAAATATTACAATTGTGTTACAATTCATTTTTGAATGAATTTTCAGATAATTTTGCGTTATAATAGTTACTATTAAAATAAAAGGGGAGTTTCTATGAATAGACAAGAGCGTTTTTCATTAAGGAAATACAAATTTGGTGTAGCCTCAGTTTTATTAGGGGCTGTTTTGGTATTTGGATCTGCACAAGCGAGTGCAGAAGAACAAACAGCGGGTCAAACGAGCGCTGGGACACAGCTTGTATCAAACAGTCAACAGGCACCTGCTGAAGAAGAGCATTCACAAGCAACAGAAGCAAGTACAGCAGTTGCTAGTGAGAAAGTTGAAGTTACAAAAGACGCAGCTGTTGCTGAAAAGGCAAGTAATACAAAAGACGCAGCTGTAGTTGAAAAAACAGAAGCTCCGAAAGAGGCAGCTGCTGTTCCAGAAACAAAACCGGAAGAAGCGAAAAAACCTGTTGAAAAAGCAACAGTAGTGGCTACTGCGACAAGTTCGGGAACAACGAATCGCCATGAGTCAACTGAAAAACCTCAAAGCATCGAAAGTGACGAAATCATTACTGTTCCCCAAACCTGGAAGCAAGGCTACAAAGGGGAAGGGATGGTGGTCGCCGTCATCGACTCTGGTTTGGATGTGAACCACGAGGTTCTTCGGATTACCGATCCTTCAAAAGCTAAGTTTAAAAATCAAGAAGAAATCGAAGCTGCTAAGAAAGCAGCAGGAATTGATTATGGTAAATGGTACAACGACAAAGTTGTCTATGCCTATGACTATTTTGATGGTACAGATAATATCAAAGAGGCTGAAAGAGATTCTCACGGGATGCACGTTACAGGGATTGCGACAGGGAATCCTGATAAAGAAGCAGGAAACGGAGAAAAGATCTATGGTGTAGCACCAGAAGCGCAAGTTATGTTTATGCGTGTCTTCTCAGATCGTCAAAAAACAACGGGTTCTGCTCTTTATGTAAAAGCAATTGATGATGCTGTAGCTCTTGGTGCAGATACCATCAATATGAGTCTTGGATCTTCTACTGGTTCTACGGTCAATGCAGGTTCAGATATCATTGACGCCATCAAACGGGCGCGTGCTAAAGGTGTATCTGTCCTAATCTCTGCAGGAAATAGCAATACTTTTGGGAATGGCTATTCAAGACCAGCTGCAGAAAATCCAGATTACGGCTTGGTCGGAAACCCATCAACAGTAGAGGACTCTATTTCTGTTGCTTCAATCAATAATAAAATCATTACCACAGAGGTTTTCGAAGTCAAAGGTCTAGAAGGTAATGCAGAAGTAGATAACGGGAAATTTGACTACAGTAAATCTGCAACAGATACAGACTTTGAAAAAGGCAAAGAATATGAGTATGTATCTGTTGGTCTTGGGAAAGAAGATGATTTCAAAGATCTAGATCTTACTGGTAAATTAGCGCTTATTCAACGTGGAGAAATCCCATTCACAGAAAAAATTGCTAATGCCCTCCATCATGGTGCAGTAGGGGCTATGGTCTACAATAATGTGGAAGGATCAAACCTTGGAATGTCAATTGATGGGGATGCTAAGAAAATTCCATCTGTCTTCATTTCAAAACGCTATGGGGAAGCTCTTAAAGCTGGATCTTACAAAGTTGTCTTTAACAATACCATGGCCAACCGTCCATCTCCAGAAGCAGACCAATTGTCTGATTTTTCAAGCTGGGGTGTAACAACAGATGGTCAGTTGAAACCAGATGTCACAGCACCTGGTGGGAACATCTTCTCTTCTTTGAATGACAATACCTATGGGGATATGAGTGGTACTAGTATGGCCTCACCTCATGTAGCAGGTGTGGCAGCCTTGGTTAAAGAATACCTTGTGAAGAACCATCCAGAATTAACTCCAGAACAAGTTTCTGAAACAGTGAAAGCCTTGATTATGTCTACGGCTAAACCACACGTTAACAAAGAAACGGGTGTCTATACTTCTCCACGCCAACAAGGAGCAGGGGTGGTCGATACGGCAGCAGCCGTTTCAACAGACTTGTATGTGACCGGTGAAAACAACTATCCAAGCGTCACTCTTGGCAATGTTGGAGATAGCTTTACATTTGATGTTACGGTTCACAATATTTCAGATACCGATCGTACCTTGAAAATGTTGGTGAATACTGACACAGATGAAGTGAAAGATGGTAAATTTACTCTTCGCCCACGTAAATTGACTGAAACAGCTTGGCCAGAAGTGACTGTGAAAGCACATAGTTCTGAAACAGTTACGGTGAAAGTTGACACAAGTAAATTTACAGAAGAATTGAGCAAAGAAATGCCAAACGGCTATTTCCTTGAAGGATTTGTTCGCTTTGTTGATCCGGCTGATGATGGAGATGTGGTCAGCTTGCCATTTATGGGCTTCAAGGGAGAATTCCAAAACCTTCCCGCTGTTGAAAAGCCAGTCTATGATTTGGTTCGCGAAGGAAAAGATGGATTCTACTACCATATTCCAAAAGATTTGAATATCTCATCGAGTGCGAATGTTTCTGCGCTCGTCACTCAGCAAAATGACTTCCTTCTCACTCAAAGAAAACGAGATGGTCGTCGGATTACAGTCCTTGGTATTGACGAAAATGCAGAAGGAACTCACACCCTTCAACTAGATGAAAACGGAAATGTTCGCATTGCCATTTCACCAAATGAAGATGGAAATAAAGATTTCGTCGAATACAAGACAGTTGCCCTTAGAAACATTGAAAACCTTCGTGCAAGTGTCTACGCAACAAGTGATACGGAACATAAAAATCCATTGTGGGAAGGAACTCCATCTGACCATCGTAAGAACTTCTTCAACGGTGACCAAAAGAACCCACGCAGCTACACATTAGATAATACTGCTTGGAATGGTATTGATGCGAATGGAAATGCGGTAGCAGATGGTCTATATGATTATGTCATCCGTTACACCCCAATGGTTCCTGGAGCTGAGGAGCAATCAACGACCTTCAAGGTTCGGGTTGATACTCAAAAACCAGTGATCACATCTGGATATATCCGTTTCAAAGATGGGGCTCAACAGTTTGTAGCACGTAAAGCCAAAGATGTTGGCGATGGTGGTATCTTAACTGAAAAACTCGTCTATGTGACTCCATTTGATGATCAGGGGACAATGGTCCAAACCAGTGAAGATAAGAATAGTACACGTGCGCTTGAAAATTACCATGTGATCAAGGCCAATGCAGATGGTAGCTTCGATCTTCCTGAAAACATCGATAAGAAGAATATCTACTACTATGTAGAAGACTTTGCGGGGAATGTAGACTATGTTTCACTAGCTGATTTAGTTCGGGATCAAAATAGTGGTCGGGTTCAAATCGCAGTTCGTAACGCTAAAACGAACAAAGATTTGGATACTATGTATGTTTACCGAATCAAAGATAGCAATGGTCAATATGTGTCAGTTGACAAGACAAAAGATATTAACTTCTTGAACTTTGGTCATTACACTGCAGAAATCTTTACGTATGATCGTACAGAAGTGAAATTTGTCAGCAGCTTGACGCAAGAATTTGATTTGACAGAAGATAATAGTTTCCAAACGATCGCTTTTCTTGCCAATACTTTAGAATATGCACCAGTTAGCATCAGCTTTGATCAACCGGTTTCAAAAGCAGCTACGATCGTATTGAAAGGGGCAGATGGTGGAAACTTTGTATTGCCTGCTGAAAAATATGGAAAAAATGGCTTTGGGAAATCTGTCGCAACTGGTCAATATACCTTAGTTGCAACCCTTCCTACAGGCTATGAACTAGCTGAGGAAGCACCAGTGATCTCAGTTGTCGCAGGGCGCAATAACAATTATCGTATTGGAGTGATCTCAAAAGTGGATCTCTTGGCTGCTTTGAACAACCAAGCAGTTGTTACAAAGACAGCTCATTACTTCAATGCGAGTGCGGATAAGAAAGAAGCTTATGATCAAGCCTTGCAAGCTGCCCAAGCATCCTTGACCAACAAGGTCAGTCAAGAGCAAGTCAACCAAGCTCTAGCTAGTCTTGAAGCTGCTAGCCAAGCCTTGGATGGGAAAGATTCAAACGTTGCGGCTTTGAAAGAAGCCATGCAAGCTTATGATGCTACGACTAAAACGGGTCGTTATGCCAATGCCAAAGAAAAAGTACGTCGAGACTACGATCGCGCTTTCCAAACAGTGGCCTTGCTTGCAGTTGATCAAACTGTGAAACAAGAACAAATCAATCAAGCACTTGCTGAGCTTAGCCGTGCGGAAGGAAAATTAAACGGGAAAGCAACTGATTTTTCAAGCCTTGAAAAATACATCAAGGAAGAATTGAAGTTCCAAGAAAAGAATGCTAAATTCATCTATGCTGGAAATGAAGAAAAAGAAGCTTACCTAGCAGCCTTCAAGGATGCACAAACCATCCTTTCAAATCCAGGAGCAAGCCAACAAGATGTAAAAGATGCTTTGACAGCCTTGAAAAATGCCAAGAAAAAACTTCATGGTAAAAAACCAAAAGCTGCAAGACGTCCATAAGAAAAACAAAATAGTTTGTTAGCCTAGAATCCATCTGAAACATTTGTTTCAGATGGATTTTTATTTACAAGTACCTAAAAATTTGCTATAATACTGACAAGAAAGAAGGGCTTATGGCGTTTTTCTAGCGAACTTGGGATAGTGAAAGCCAAGTAGAGCAAAGTAGGCAAGTGGCGCTTTCTATCAGCAAATAGCTGAAGACAAACAGATAAAATGAAGTAATAAATTAGGGTGGAACCGCGTTTCTGACGCCCCTAGGTCACAGACTTAGGAGTGAAGACACGGTTCTTTTTGTATTCTGAGTTACAAGAAACTTTATGAATAAGGAGTAAAATATGTCCAAAAAATTGACTTTCCACTGCGTCAGTGGCAGAGAACTCCTTACAGTCGGACTGCCCCGCGCTCAGCAAGGTGCCTGAGCTAGACGCAGTACTAACTCGTCTTGCTTCGTAAAATCGACGAGGCGGACTCATGTCGCAAGAATTTATAAAAAGGAGAAGAAGATGTCAAAAAAACTAACCTTCCAAGAAATTATTTTGACTTTGCAACAATACTGGAATGACCAGGGTTGTATGCTCATGCAGGCTTACGATAATGAAAAAGGTGCGGGAACCATGAGTCCTTACACCTTCCTTCGTGCCATTGGTCCTGAACCATGGAATGCGGCTTATGTAGAGCCATCACGTCGTCCAGCAGATGGACGTTACGGGGAAAACCCAAACCGTCTTTACCAACACCACCAATTCCAAGTGGTGATGAAACCATCACCATCAAACATCCAAGAGCTCTACCTTGAATCATTGGAAAAATTGGGGATCAATCCTTTGGAACACGATATCCGTTTCGTTGAAGATAACTGGGAAAACCCATCAACTGGTTCAGCTGGTCTAGGTTGGGAAGTTTGGTTGGATGGTATGGAAATCACTCAGTTCACCTACTTCCAACAAGTTGGTGGTTTGGCAACTGGGCCAGTAACTTCTGAGGTTACTTACGGATTGGAACGTTTGGCTTCTTACATCCAAGAAGTCGATTCTGTTTACGATATTGAGTGGGCTCCAGGCGTTAAATACGGAGAAATCTTCCTTCAACCAGAATATGAACACTCAAAATACAGCTTTGAAGTTTCTGACCAAGATATGCTTCTTGAAAATTTCGAAAAATTTGAAAAAGAAGCAGGACGTGCTTTGGAATTGGGCCTTGTTCACCCAGCCTATGACTACGTTTTGAAATGTTCACATACCTTCAATTTGCTTGATGCTCGTGGAGCAGTATCCGTTACAGAACGTGCCGGCTACATTGCCCGCATCCGTAACTTGGCCCGTGTCGTAGCCAAAACCTTCGTCGCAGAACGCAAGAAACTCGGTTACCCACTTCTTGACGAAGCCACACGCGCCAAACTCCTAGCAGAAGAGGAAGAATGAAAAGAGTTACAAGAATGGAAAATGGGCAAACAAAGTGAGCCCGTACGGCTACCCAGAGGCAAGTCGGAGACTTGCTAAAGGGATAGGCACCGCTGTACTGCTATATGGGGATTTTTGAAACGTTAGGTTCAAAAATCAGTTGGCTAAATCCACTTTGATGAGACTGTTGGAAATCGATGTCAAGGAGACAGAAGATTTCCAACAGTCTCACAAAGTTAGTTAGCGACGTCCCCAGTACCTAAGGTGCCTATCAAAAAGAAGAATTTTGTAAAGGAAAAAACATGACAAAAAACTTATTAGTAGAACTTGGACTTGAAGAGTTGCCAGCCTACGTTGTCACACCAAGTGAAAAACAACTCGGTGAGAAAATGGCAGCCTTCTTGGATGACAACCGTCTTTCATACGAAAGCATTCAAACCTTCTCAACACCACGCCGTTTGGCCGTCCGTGTACTTGGCTTGGCTGATCAACAATCGGATTTGACAGAAGATTTTAAAGGACCTTCTAAGAAAATCGCCTTGGATGCTGATGGAAACTTCTCAAAAGCAGCGCAAGGCTTTGTCCGTGGAAAAGGCTTGACTGTAGATGACATCGAATTCCGTGAAGTTAAGGGGGAAGATTACGTTTACGTGACGAAACATGAAGCTGGAAAACCTGCCAAAGAAGTCTTGGCTGGCGTTCCAGAAGTACTTGCTTCATTGACTTTCCCTGTCAGCATGCACTGGGCTAACAACACCTTTGAATACATTCGCCCAGTTCATACCTTGATTGTCCTTTTGGGCGATGAAGCGCTTGACCTCGACTTCTTGGATATCCATTCAGGTCGTGTGAGTCGCGGACACCGTTTCCTTGGACATGAAGTGGAAATTACCAATGCGGATTCGTACGAAGAAGACCTTCGTACCGTTTACGTCATTGCAGACAGCAAAGAGCGTGAAAACATGATTCGTGAGCAAATCAAGGCTATCGAAGCAGAACAAGGTGTTCGAGTACAAATCGAAGAAGGACTTTTGAACGAAGTCTTGAACTTGGTGGAATACCCTACAGCCTTTATGGGAAGCTTTGACACTAAATATTTGGACGTTCCAGAAGAAGTTTTGGTGACCTCAATGGAAACGCACCAACGTTACTTTGTTGTACGTGACCTTGATGGTCAGCTGAAACCAAACTTCATCTCAGTTCGTAATGGGAACGCTGAGCACTTGGAAAATGTCGTTCGAGGAAATGAAAAAGTATTGGTGGCACGTCTTGAAGACGGTGAATTCTTCTGGCGTGAAGACCAAAAACTCAAGATTGAAGATCTGGTTGCTAAATTGGCGAATGTAACCTTCCATGAAAAAATCGGTTCTCTTTCAGAACACATGGCCCGTGCGGGTGTTATTGCAGCGTCATTGGCTGAGCAAGCTGGTTTGACTGCTGAAGAAACGGCAGCTGTCGCTCGTGCAGCTGAAATTTACAAATTTGACCTCTTGACGGGTATGGTCGGAGAGTTCGATGAATTGCAAGGAATCATGGGTGAAAAATACGCCCTCCTCGCTGGTGAAGATGCTGCGGTAGCGATAGCTATCCGTGAGCACTACCTTCCTGATTCAGCAGACGGAGCCCTTCCAGAGACTAAGGTTGGTGCTATCCTTGCCCTTGCAGATAAATTGGATACCCTCCTTTCCTTCTTCTCAGTTGGCTTGATTCCATCAGGTTCCAATGACCCTTATGCGCTTCGTCGTGCAACACAAGGGATTGTTCGAATCTTGGATGCCTTTGGCTGGCATATTCCGATGGATGAGTTGATTGATAGCCTTTACGGACTTTCATTTGATAGCCTTTCCTATGACAATCAAGCAGAAGTGCTCAACTTCATCAAGGCGCGTGTGGACAAGATGATGGGACGCACACCAAAAGATATCAAAGACGCTGTTCTTACTGGTTCAAACTTTGTCGTGGCTGATATGCTGGAAGCAGCTGAAGCTCTTTCAGAAGCTGCGAAGACCGATGGTTATAAGGCAGCTGTTGAATCCCTCTCACGTGCTTTCAACTTGGCAGAAAAAGCAAATGCTTCAGTAGCAGTCGATGCCAGTCTCTTTGAAAACGATCAAGAAAAAGCCCTGGCTAAAGCGATTGAAGAGCTTGAATTGACAGGTTCAGCTAGCGACAAATTGGCTCAACTCTTTGCTCTTAGCCCAGTCATTGATGCTTTCTTTGACAATACCATGGTGATGGCAGAAGATGAGGCTGTTAAAAACAACCGTTTGGCCCTTCTTGCAGGCCTTGTAGCGAAAGCTAATGCTGTCGCAGCCTTTAATCAATTGAACACAAAATAAGTACCTGATGACAGGTAGAAAGTAGGTTTTATTATGACACCTGAAAAAATTGCTCGTATCAATGAGCTTGCTAAAAAGAAAAAAACAGAAGGTTTGACTCCAGAAGAAGAAGTGGAGCAAGCAAAACTTCGTGAAGAATACATTGAAGGTTATCGTCGTTCGGTTCGTCACCACATTGAAGGTATCAAAATTGTAGATGAAGAAGGTAACGATGTAACACCTGAGAAACTACGCCAAGTGCAACGGGAAAAAGGTTTGCATGGCCGTAGTCTCGATGACCCTAATTCATAAGCAACAGAGTGCTGGAAGAGACTCCAGCACTCTTTTGTATATTTAAAATTCAGAATATTCTGGACTAGATTGACCAATTTTTAAAAACATGGTATAGTAGATTGTGTGAAAATTTGAAGTATACTTTTCTGAAAATGTACAGAAAAAGAATTGGAGTAATCATATGTCAAAAAAACATCATCCTAGTCAAGAAACCGAAAATGGGATGGTTCGTGGTCTGCAAAATCGGCATGTTCAGCTGATCGCTATTGCAGGAACCATCGGGACAGGACTCTTTCTTGGAGCCGGTCGTTCCCTTTCTTTGACAGGACCCTCTATTATTTTAGTCTATATGCTGACTGGCGCCTTCATGTACTTGATGATGCGGGCAATCGGAGAAATGCTCTATATGGACCCTGATCAACACACCTTTATCAACTTTATCACCAAGTATCTAGGAAAAGGTTGGGGTTATTTCTCAGGATGGTCCTATTGGGTCTCTTTGGTATTTTTGGGAATGGCAGAGATCACGGCTGTTTCCAACTATGTCCAACTTTGGTTTCCAAATTGGCCAGCCTGGCAGATTCAAATTATCTTTTTAGCGCTTTTAAGTTGTGTAAACTTGATCGCTGTGAAGGTTTTTGGAGAGGTTGAATTCTGGTTTGGAATGATCAAGATTGTCACTATTTTAGCCCTGATCGCAACAGGGATCTTTATGGTGACGACGAATTTTGAAACACCAGCTGGACACGCTAGCTTAACCAATATTACCAGTGGTTTTCAAATGTTTCCAAATGGTTGGGTCAAGTTCGTCATGGCCTTCCAAATGGTCTTCTTTGCTTATCAAGCGATCGAGTTTGTTGGAATTACTACTTCTGAAACAGCTAATCCCCGCCAAGTATTGCCAAAAGCCATTAAAGAAATTCCAATCCGAATTGTAATCTTTTATGTAGGGGCTTTGTTGGCGATTATGGCTATTTTCCCTTGGCAACAGCTTCCCGTCAATAAATCACCATTTGTAACGGTCTTTCAGATGGTTGGAATCAAGTGGGCAGCAGGATTGATTAATTTTGTTGTACTGACAGCTGCTGCATCTTCCTTGAATTCCACCCTCTATTCAACAGGGCGTCACTTGTACCAGATTGCAAAAGAAACACCAAACAGCAAAGTGATGAATCGTTTGAAACTGAATAGCTTATCTCGTATGGGGATTCCAAGTCGCGCGATTATTTTTTCTGCGATTGTGGTTGCTGTTTCTGCCTTTATCAATGTCTTGCCAGGTGTCTCAGATGCCTTTGCCTTGATTACGGCCTCTTCTTCTGGTGTCTACATTGCTATTTACATTTTGACCATGCTTGCCCATCTTAAGTACCGTAAATCGAAAGAATTTATGCCAGATGGTTTTGTCATGCCAGCCTATAAAGTGTTGAATCCATTGACCATTGTTTTCTTCCTCTTTGTATTCGTTTGTCTCTTCTTGCAAGAATCAACATACATTGGAGCGATTGGAGCAACCATCTGGATCATTCTTTTTGGGATTTACAGCAATTGGAAACATAATCAATAAACCGCAAGAGAGTGGGACAGAAATCGGTAATTCGTTGGAATTCGATTTCGTCGTCCCACCTCCGCACAGTTGAGTAGGGCTGTAAAAGCTGATAAAATCAGCGTAGTAGAGCCCACTCAACCACTGCGTCTTGCTCGGCAATCCAAAAATAATTGAGAGGCTAGGACTTTTGTCCCAGCCTCTTTATTATTTCAGAGCTAGTTTCCTTTTTGTAAGAAATTTCTTGGGGGATTAGAAAAAACAGGGACGGAGGAAATTAGTTTTCTTCCATCTCTGTTTTTTGTTTTTGAATGGTTTTTTTGAGCCACCAAAGTGAGCCAACTAGGATCAGGGCAGCAAGCCAAAAAATCCAAGCCTCAATAGTGGTTAGAAAAAAGTAGAGAGCGATAGCATCGACCAATAAAAGTGGGATGAGAATCTGTTTTCTTATTTTCATAAGAATATTGTATCATAAATTCTAGAGGAAACAAATGAAATCAAGCCTTTCTAAGTATTTTGTAGGATCTGAAAAGGTCCGATAGGGTTAGTTAGTGAATTTTCTTTCAGGAGTGCATCTTGGTCCCATTTGTGGTAAAATAGTAAAGATATGAGTAAAGAATTTCATCATGTAACGGTTTTGCTTCATGAAACGATCGATATGCTGGATGTTAAGCCAGATGGGATCTATGTAGACGCCACATTGGGTGGGGCAGGCCACAGCGAATATTTGTTAACAAAATTAAATGAATCGGGCCATCTTTATGCCTTTGACCAAGATCAGCATGCAATTGAGAATGCTAAGATTCGTTTAGCTCCATTCATCGAGAAAGGCATGGTGACCTTCATTAAGGATAACTTTCGTCATTTGAAGGAACGTCTAAACGAATTGGGTGTGACTGAAATTGATGGAATCTGTTATGACCTAGGTGTCTCTAGTCCTCAGTTAGATGAACGGGAACGCGGATTTTCTTACAAGAAAGATGCGCCACTGGACATGCGGATGAATCAAGAAGCTTCTTTGACCGCCTATGAGGTTGTAAATAGTTACGATTACCATGATCTAGTCCGTATTTTTTTCAAATATGGAGAGGACAAATTTTCCAAGCAAATTGCGCGGAAAATTGAGCAAGCACGAGCAATTAAACCGATTGAAACAACGACTGAATTAGCAGAGATTATTAAATCTGCTAAACCAGCTAAGGAGCTCAAGAAAAAGGGCCATCCTGCTAAACAGATTTTCCAAGCCATTCGTATCGAAGTCAATGATGAACTGGGAGCTGCAGATGAATCAATTCAGCAAGCCATGGATTTGTTGGCCCTCGATGGTCGTATTTCTGTGATTACCTTTCATTCGTTAGAGGATCGATTGACCAAACAATTGTTTAAAGAAGCTTCGACAGTTGAGGTTCCAAAGGGGCTTCCCTTTATTCCAGATGATTTGAAACCAAAGATGGAGTTGGTCAACCGGAAACCTATTTTGCCAAGTGAAGAAGAGCTTGAGGAAAATAATCGATCTCATTCAGCAAAATTACGGGTTGCTCGAAAAATACACAAGTAAGAGGAATTGATATGGCAGCAAGAAATGAGAGAACAAGAACACAGGTACTACAAGACCGCTTTCGCCGTTTCTCTAGAGTAGAAAAGGCTTTTTATGGGTCGATTGTCCTAACAGCTGTTATTTTAGCCATTAGTATCGTCTTTATGCAGACACGGATTTTACAAGTTCAAAGTGAATTGACTGATTTGAATACGGAACTAGAAGCCAAAAAGACGGAATTGGCAGATGTTCGTCAAGAGGTCAATGAATTAACACGTTATGACCGCTTATCACAGTTGGCTAGCTCCCAAGGAATGAAGCTGCAAAAAGAAAATCGAAAAACAGTGAGTGCAAGTAGTGATGAATAAATTCAAAAAATTTTTGATCGGGTATTCGATAAAGAAACGTCGCTTGCCGGATCAGAATCGAAAACAAGTTGGGAAAAATCTCAGTGTACTGGCGATTTTCCTCTTTTTTCTCTTTCTGATTAATTTTGCAATGATCATTGGGACTGACAAAAAATTTGGTGTGACCTTATCGGATCAAGCCAAAAAAGTCCATGAGCAGACGGTCATTGTTCCTGCAAAACGTGGAACGATCTATGATCGAAATGGAGCAGTAATTGCTGAAGATGCGACGACCTATAACGTTTATGCCATTATTGATAAAAAGTACAAATCAGCAACTGGGAAAATCCTCTATGTAGAAGAGAGCCAATTTAAAAAAGTAGCAGAAATCTTTAAGCAGTACTTAGGGATGGATGAGGATTACGTCATTCAACAGTTGTCGCAAAAGAAATTGAAACAGGTTTCTTTTGGCTCGAACGGAAACGGCATAACTTATAGTAATATGACAGCCATCCGTGAGGCCATGGAAGCGGCGAAGATTGAAGGGGTTGCCTTTACAACCAGTCCAAATCGAAGCTATAAAAATGGAGTTTTTGCTTCTCAATTTATAGGTCAGGCCTCTCTTCAAGAAGATAAAGAGGGGAATAAAACTCTGAAGGGGCAATCAGGGATGGAGAAATCCCTCGATCGTATTCTCGCTGGTCAAAATGGGGTTATCACCTATGACAAAGACCGAAACGGCAATATCGTTCCTGGTTCAGATAAGGTTTCTGTCAAAACAGAAGATGGAAAAGATGTCTATACGACCATTTCAGCAGAATTACAAACCTACCTTGAGACGCGAATGGATGTTTTCCAAGAAAAAGTAAAAGGAAAGTATGTTAGTGCGACTCTTGTGAGTGCAAAAACTGGAGAAATCCTGGCTACAACGCAACGTCCATCCTATAATGCGGATACCAAACAAGGGTTGGATCTGAAAAACTTGAAAACCTGGAATACCATCCTGTATCAAGATCAATATGAACCGGGTTCAACGATGAAGGTCATGTTATTAGCTTCGGCGATTGATCATGGAACTTTCCCAGCCTATAATGAAGTATACTACAGTAACGAACTACAAGTAAAAGATGCGACGATCCGTGACTGGGATGTCAATATGGGGCTGGCTGAAGGTCGCTATATGAATATCGCACAGGGCTTTGCTTACTCAAGTAACGTGGGGATGACTCGCTTAGAGCAAAAGATGGGAAATGCTGTCTGGATGGACTACCTAACCCGCTTTAAATTCGGTCTTCCGACCCGTTTTGGAATGGGAAATGAAGCTTACGGGGGTCTTCCAGGGGATAACTATGTCAGTCAGGCACAATCTGCCTTTGGTCAAGGGATTTCCGTCAGTCAAACCCAAATGTTACGGGCCTTTAGCGCCATCGCTAATGATGGGCAAATGTTGGAGCCGAAATTTATTAGTGCTATTTACGATAAAAAATCAGACACAGTCCGCAAATCAAAAAAAGAAGTTGTTGGAAAACCAGTTTCAGGATCAGCTGCGCAACAGACACGGAACTATATGATCACCGTCGGAACAGATCCAGAGTATGGAACCTTGTACAGCGATGGACCCATCATTCAGGTACCAGGTCAAAACGTTGCGGTGAAATCAGGGACTGCCCAAATGGCGACAGATCAAGGATACTTACAAGGAGAAAATGATTATATCAACTCGGTTGTAGCCATGACACCTGCAGAAGATCCTGAATTCATCATGTATGTGACGGTCCAACAACCAGAAGTGAAATTCTCAGCGACCAGCTGGGAAGAGCTGGTCAATCCTATTTTGGAAGATGCAGTTGCTTTAAAAGACGAATTGCATTTGACATCAGAGGCACCAACGTTGGATGGTGTGACCAAAGAAACGACCTACAAAATCCCTTCAGTAGAAACTCTCTCTAAGGAGTTGAATCTGAAACAAAATTTGAGCCCAGGTGCTTATTCAGAGGAATTGCGTCGCAATTTGGTGCAGCCAATTGTCCTAGGAACCGGGAAAAATATCCGCAAGATGTCTGTGGATGTGGGCTCTAAAGTCAAAGCCAATCAACAAGTATTGTTATTGACAGAAGACTTTGATGTTGTTCCAGATATGTATGGGTGGACCAAGAAAAATGCAGATATCTTTGGAGAATGGACTGGAATTGAAATTACCTATAAAGGTAGTGGAAAGAAAGTAACCAAACAAACTGTCAAAATGAACACCTCGCTCAATAAAACTAAAAAGATTACGTTAACATTAGGAGACTAAGATGTATATTGCTACGATCCTTGTATCGTTTCTATTAACAGTGGCTGCTATTCCAGCCTTTATTCGATTTTACCATCGTGCTCATATTTCCGGGCAACAAATGCACGAAGATGTGAAACAACACAAAGCGAAAGCTGGCACTCCGACAATGGGTGGAGTTGTATTTCTCATTACAGCCGTTCTAGTTAGTTTTGTCGTTACCGTATTGACTGGAAATTTCACGCGCCCTGTTCAACTTATTCTATTTATCTTGATTCTATATGGAATTGTTGGATTTTTGGATGACTTTTTAAAAGTTTTTCGTAAGATTAATGAAGGTCTCAATCCAAAACAAAAATTGGCCCTTCAACTTGTTGGTGGAATCATCTTCTATATTTTTTCTGAACGCCACGGTGCAGGAAGCCTTTTAAATGTCTTTGGTTACGATCTTTACTTGGGCCATTTCTACATTCTCTTTGCTTTATTTTGGTTGGTTGGTTTTTCAAACGCGGTCAATTTGACAGATGGGATTGATGGATTAGCCAGCATCTCCGTTGCTATTAGCCTGAGTGCTTATTCCTTTATTGCCTATATGCAAGGAAAATGGGACATTCTCTTTGTGACTTTGAGTATGATTGGGGCCTTGCTTGGATTTTTTGTCTTCAACCACAAGCCAGCTAAAATCTTTATGGGAGATGTCGGTAGTCTAGCTCTTGGAGGGATGCTTGCAGCCTTGTCAATGGCTCTGCATGTCGAGTGGACGCTGCTCCTGATTGGTCTGGTCTATGTCATTGAAACAGGTTCTGTGATGCTACAAGTGACCTATTTCAAATGGACCAAGAAACGCTACGGAGAAGGACGTCGGATTTTCCGAATGACTCCTTTCCACCATCATTTAGAACTGGGTGGTCTTTCTGGAGATGGCCAAAACTGGTCAGAATGGAAAGTGGATGCCTTTATGTGGTCCATTGCCTTGGTAACAAGTGTCGTGACTCTAGTCCTTCTCTACCTATAAAACGACGGTGGGCTTTCCCATCGTTTTTTTACTGACTCAGAGAGACTTCGCTGGTTAGGAAAAATGACTCATAAGAGAGGCAAGAAGACAGCTTTTCTGATATAATAATAGAGATCATGAAAGGAACTGAGAAAATGAAATTTACAGAGTTTAATTTTAAGCCCTATATTCAAGAGGCACTGAAAGAAATCAATTTTAGAGAAGCAACCGAAGTACAGGAAAAACTAATTCCGATTGTCCTAGCTGGAAATGATTTGGTAGGAGAGTCAAAGACAGGTTCTGGGAAAACCCATACTTTCCTCTTGCCGATTTTTCAAACCTTAAATGAAGACAGCCAACAAGTAGAAGCGGTCATCACGGCTCCTAGTCGGGAGTTGGCGACGCAAATTTACCAAGCTGCTCGTCAAATCGCTAGTCATTCTGAAAAAGAGATTCGGATTGTAAATTATGTTGGAGGAACGGATAAAAACCGTCAGATTGAAAAATTGCAGGTCAAACAACCACATATCGTGATTGGAACTCCAGGCCGGATCTATGATCTGGTTGCATCTGGTGATCTGGCTATTCATAAGGCCCATACTTTTGTGGTAGATGAGGCAGATATGACACTGGACATGGGATTCTTGTCAACCGTGGATAAGATTGCTTCAAGACTTCCGCAACAACTGCAATTTTTAGTTTTTTCAGCCACCATTCCGCAAAAATTGCAGCCTTTCTTGAAAAAATATCTCTCAAATCCAGTCATGGAGCAAATTAAGACTAAGACGGTGATTTCAGATACCATCGATAATTGGCTGGTTTCCACCAAGGGTCGAGATAAAAATGAGCAAATTTACCAATTGACCAAGACCTTGCAACCTTATTTGGCCATGATTTTCGTCAATACAAAAACGAGAGCAGATGATCTCCATGCCTATTTAGTGGCTCAGGGATTGAAAGTGGCGAAGATTCACGGAGATATCCCACCACGTGAACGGAAACGGATCATGAATCAGGTTAAAAATCTAGATTTTGAGTATATTGTGGCCACAGATTTAGCGGCTCGTGGAATTGATATCGAAGGGGTGAGTCATGTCATCAACGATGCTATTCCACAAGATCTTTCCTTCTTTGTTCACCGTGTTGGCCGGACAGGGCGCAATGGTCTACCAGGTGTCGCTATTACTCTTTATCAACCGAGTGATGATTCAGATATCCGTGAACTAGAAAAAATGGGAATTCGTTTCGTACCTAAAGTCTTGAAAAATGGGGTTATTGAAGATACTTATGATCGGGATAGACGGGCCAATCGTGAGAAAAAGCAAGAGAAACTCGATATCGAAATGATTGGTCTGGTGAAGAAGAAAAAGAAAAAAATCAAACCAGGCTACAAGAAAAAAATCAAATGGGCAGTTGATGAAAAGAGGAGAAAAGCTAAGCGAGCTGAAAACCGTGCGCGTGGTCGGGCGGAACGAAAGGACAAACGTCAAACTTTCTAACCCCTTCTTTCACATGTTCAGAAGAAAACATAGATTTTCTTTATGAACTCCATAAAGAAAATCTATTAGGAACTTGTCTAAAATTATGATAGACTAAATTTGAGTAGTCTATCATTTTTCTATTTCTGTAGCAATTTTTGGAATTCCGATAGTGAATGTGATAGAATGTTTATGTTCGAGAAAGGAAGTAACAAAAATGTTTACAACTAATCTTTTAGCTGCCAACTGGTATGCTGACTTTTTAAAACACGTTCCAGATAGCAAGCTGTTTAGTTTGAGAGCCGTATTGGATGCATTTCCGGCAGTCATTGGGAAATTGCCTGTGACGATTTTATTAGCCCTAGGAGGCGCATTTTTTGGGATTATTTTTGCCATGATTTTTGCTCTGGTCAAAATTAATCGTGTACGAATTCTTTACCCGATTCAAGCTGTTTTTGTCAGTTTTTTGCGGGGGACTCCTTTGTTGGTTCAGTTGATGTTGACCTATTATGGGATTCCTCTTATTTTAAAAGCGATCAATCAGTCTTATGGAACAGCTTTTAATATTAATGCCATTCCAGCTGAGTTATTTGCAATTGTGGCTCTTGCCTTTAATGAGGCGGCTTATGCGAGTGAGACCATCCGGGCAGCCATTTTATCAGTGGATCCTGGTGAAATTGAGGCAGCGCGTAGTCTTGGAATGACCAACCGTCAAGTTTATCGCCGGATTATTATTCCCAATGCAGCAGTCGTTGCAACTCCTACTTTAATCAACTCTCTCATTGGCTTGACCAAGGGGACCTCGCTAGCCTTTAGTGCCAGTGTAGTTGAAATTTTTGCCCAAGCACGGATTATTGGGGGGAGCGATTTGAAGTACTTTGAACGCTTTATCACGGTATCGATTGTTTACTGGATTGTGAACATTCTCATTGAAATACTAGGCCGTCACATTGAACGTCGACTGGATATTGAGACTCCCGTAGCAATTGATTTACCAGATCAGGAGGTCCGGATCTAATGATTTATATTTCAGAA
>NZ_JVSR01000062.1:0-374 GCF_001069785.1 Streptococcus parasanguinis | reverse complement strand
GTAACCGTTGTTCGTGAAGATAAGAATGGAACGAAAGCTTCTGCAACTTACACACCAACAGTATTACCTGTAACACCTGAAGCAACACCAGCTGAAACAACAGACATCCAAGGTGCAACTCAAACAGGTAAACCTGAATTCAAGGGTGGAACTGTAACGGTTGATGGCGTTGAAAAGACTGTTGAAATCAACGAAGATGTTCCAGCAACATTCGATGATGGATCAACAACTAAGACAGTTGAAGGTGTTGGTACTTACACAGTAGCAGCAGACGGTACAGTTACATTTGTTCCAGAAAAATCATTCGTTGGAACTGCCCCAGCAGTAACCGTTGTTCGTGAAGATAAGAATGGAACGAAAGCTTCTGCAACTTA
>NZ_JVSR01000061.1:0-974 GCF_001069785.1 Streptococcus parasanguinis | reverse complement strand
AACAAGGACAACATCCAATCAGTAGGTATCTCAGATGACTACGATGAAGCGAAGTTGGAACTTGATTCTACTAAGATCAAAGCTTACGACTCAGTAACAGGCGCAGAAGTAACAGATAAATTCGATATCACTGTGAACAACGGTGTGATCACTGCAACCCTTAAAGATGGCTTCACTAAGTCACTTGGCGATGCGGAAAACACACAAGTCATCGACACAACTAAATTTGAATTTGGACGTTACTACAAGTTTGACATTCCAACAACAGTGAAAGCTGATGTTGCTGCTGGTGTAGATATTGAAAATACTGCAGCGCAAGTTGTAAACTACTACAACCCAACAACTAAGAAGGTTGAAACACCAGAGAAACCTACTCAAAAACGTGTAAACAACGTTCCAGTACCAGTAGAGTTCAACTTCACTAAACGTTTGGAAGGTCGTGAGCTGAAAGCTAACGAATTCAGCTTCGTGCTTAAAGATTCAGAAGGTAATACTCTTGAAACTGTAAGCAATGATGTGGCTGGTAACGTTAAGTTCAAAGCTCTTGAATTCAAGAAAGGTCAAGAAGGCGTTCACAAGTATACAGTTGAAGAAGTCGCAGGAACAGATGCAACAGTATCATACGATACAATGAAAGCAGAAGTAACTGTAACAGTATCACACGACGGAACAGCTAAAGTTCTCGTGGCAACTGTTGGTGATATCGCTGATAAAGAATTCAATAACACAGTTCGTCCTCCAGAAGAACCTAAGTTCCAACCAGAGAAATACGTTGTTTCTAAAGAAAAATTCGATATCACAGGCGACAAGCTCGTTGATGATGACAAAGAGTTGGCAGACAAGTACGCAGATACTAATGCGGACCCATATGCGGACGATGCATCAAACAACGAAAAAGAAAACTTGAACACCAAGACTGTGAACCGTGGCGACAAGTTGGTTTACCAAGTATGGTTGGATACAACTAAATTTGA
>NZ_JVSR01000060.1:0-32675 GCF_001069785.1 Streptococcus parasanguinis | reverse complement strand
AAATTAAGCAAATAGGAAGGTTTATTATCTTTAATGAATACACTCGCAGAGAAATTCAGATTGAAAAGAAAAGAGTTGAGACTCTCCCAACAAACTCTTGCAGAAGGAATTTGTGAACAAAGCCAGATTAGTAAAATTGAGAGAGGGCATTTCATTCCCTCCGCAGACCTTTTGTTCAAACTCTCACAACGACTTGAAGTGCCATTAGATTATTTTTTTAATGAACAAATTGAAATTAAATCTAACCTCTCTAATTTCAAGCAATTATCTGCTCGCCTATTAGATGATAGAAATTATGACAATTTGGAATATATTTATAAAATAGAGATTGAACGAAGCACTTTTCTAACACTAGAAGACCGAACTTACCTTGAATGGATTAAATCTATTATTGACTTCTATCAATATGACAGTAAGTGTGAGGCTATTTCTTCATTGGAAAATATATTATTAAAAGTCTCCTCAAATACTCTGATTTATTTAAAGGCATTGAATACTCTATCTAATTTCTATTCCTTAGTGGGTCGTGAACAAGAATATGAGGCAAACTACTCTCATTTAATGGAGTTATATCAGACAAAAAATTTTGAGCATCAAGAGTTTTTATTTGGTTACATCAGAGTTCGTTACAACTACGCTCACTACCTAGTGTCAAAGGAAAAATATAACGAAGCCATCCAAGAAGCTCTTGAGACGATTGAACTCTGTAAACAAAGACAGACAAGCTACCAACTGGCTCCCCTACTTATTCTTGTAGGAAATGCTGGAGCCAAGTTTCTAGACAAAGAACAAGTCAAAAATTATTATATAGAAGCAAGAGAGTTATGTAAGATTTATAACAATCCTTTAATGTTGATGAAGATAGAGAATTATTTGAAAGAATTAGATACTGTTTAGTTAATCTTGACATTATAGTTTTTCTGAAACGTTAAATAACCTGTAAGGCTGATAGTGAAATTAATACTATCAGCCTTATAATTTTTCCATGGTATTTCAAATAACTATACTGATTTTGTTTCCCGTTCTAATTTGGTAACATTTTGATTTCTTGTGTTATCAAGTATATTGATAAAATTCTCTAATCCCCTAACCTTATATTCGTAATCATCTATCCATTTAGTCATAAATCTTTGATTTTCTTAGGAATGATATTAGGATGGCAAGGATAATTTGGAAAAATTATCACATAAATTGATATAATACTTAGTATAGAACAACTTATTAAGAGGTTAATTATGTCTAAATCATCTAAACAGATCGAAGAAGACGCTATTGACTATTTAAAACTGGCACTAAAAAAATCTATCTTCATGTCATGCAAAAAAGAAAACATAAAATTGAACAAGCCATGATAGATTTAGCTAAAATCATAAAATGAGTAATAGTTGTGGTTATTGATTCAGTTTCATTAAAAAAATGATATGATAGTGATATAAAGTATCAATTAGGTGTAGGTATGATAAATAGACAAGCTAAGAAGTTTTTTGATTATTATTTAAAAATAGTTGCAACAGAAGAATATCAATCTTATTATCAAAGACATGAGCAGGAAGGATTAGAATTTCATAAAAAGTACATTGAAGAAGAACGTCCCGAATGGAGGACACGGACAGACTATTTTGATGAATTCTCAATTGGAGAGTTTATTATTTTAGATACACTTTCAAATGAGGGTGTTAATAAATTAACGAAGCGTTTATATTCGTTGCCAAAGTCGAAATTTAAAGTGAAAAATTATTATAAAAAACCTACTATATTTAAAAAATACGACTATGTCCATTTAGAATATTTAAGGCATGGAGTCGGAATTTTTGCTGAAATTGAGATAATTGGAGATAAATTTTTCAGCAGTATTGAAATAAGTTGGGCGACGGTAAATAATTATTATGCTATTTTTCAATATAGATTTCATTTCAAACAAGTATTGACAGAGTCTAATCTTCAATTATTTATTTCTGATAATATCAAAAACTTGAGTAAAAAAGATTACATTAATTGGTATATTCTGGATGATGAGGACGATAAGCTTAATTATCTAGCTATTGATCAGATGACAAATGAACTTCCTTCTTTGATATGTCAACATTACATAACTACGTTTTTATATAGCGAAAATGGGAAAATGAACAAATTAATTAATCTAACAGTTGCTTTTCGAAAAGACAAAGTTGATATAGATAAAATATACTTCGGGGATATTAGTTATAGTCTATATAATAAAAAAGGCAATTACTATATTTCAAATAGTTTTAATGATAGTGATTATGTTCTTTACTCAGGAAGTAATTTCATTCCTAGATCTAGTATTTTAGGGTCTATATCACAATATGGGAACGAGCTCTATTACTTATTATTTGGAGAGCGAGAGCTTCACATTTTTGAAAGAGATTTTTCGAAATATGTATCAGGAAGAAAGAACATAATGTTTAATAAGAATTTTTTAAACCTTTTGAAAAAGATACAGAGCCTATCGGAGTCAGAAAACAGAATAGATATTTCTAATTTTAAAAAAGACTTTGAAGATTCTTGGACTATATTTGTATCAAATGACGAAGTTCAGCTAGAAAATTTATTTCATAAAAATTTGTCATATTATCGAAATGTAATTAAAGAAAATTATTCCTATTTGAATATGCTTACTGAGATAAATTACACAAAGACAAATACCATAAGTTCTATCGTTGCTACGATAGTCTCCATCATTGCTACCATTATATCTGTTATTGCACTCCTAAAGTGATATAATCAGTTAAAATTCAGTTATTTTGCTAAAATTAAAAGAAAAAAGCCTTTGAAATGCTGATTTCATAGGCTTTTAATATATCTAATCACTTCACTTTTGTAATTATCAAGTATTACAATCTATATTTCTTTTAATATTTTACCAAATAATTCTTCTAGCTTCCCTAAGTCTCCATAGACAGTTCCGTCCATATAAAGGTTGTAAACTTCATCATCTTGTTCCACTCGTATTTGTGCAGAATATCCTTTTGATAGTGCTAAGGAACGAATAACTTCTCGTTGAGTTCGTCCATTTCCTTCTCGAAAGGGATGGAAATAATTAAGATTATCAAGAATTTTTGCTAAATGTTTAATGATTTCATCTTTTGAGTTGGCAGTTTGATGATAGGAATGAATGAGATGATTTATATAAGTTTCAGCAGCATTAAACGACTGTATCGACATAAAAGGATTACCACTTTTAGAGATATTCACCTTGCGATATTGTCCTGACCAAGCATAAACATCTTGAAACAAATAGTTATGAATGGCTAAAATATTACCCATGGAATAGACTTTAATGGCTTTCAAGCGCAAATCTGCAAGTCTTTTAGTAACGAATAAGTGTTCATTTCGGTAGGCTTCTTCAATATTTGTAACATTTTGTTTATTGATTAAGACTGTGGAATTTGGATAGGTATATTGGTGATTGGGGTCAATGTACTCATAGCCTTCGTATTGATTTTTAACCAATATTCAATTCCTTTCGTCTGTTGATAACATAAGTTTTTAAGTCAATCACATCTTGAACAGTAGGTTCATAATTTTCAATCATTGATGACCCAATAGCATACCAGACAGTATCAAAATCCGAAAAGTTATCAAAGGGAATCCCTAAAATTGTTAATTCTTCTTTATTTACATCAAGAGTCATGGCACACCTCCTTATATAGAGTTATCCTTATTATACCATAAAATCGGTATTTTCACCTAAAGGATAGAGACCAAAATATATATGTAAGCGTATAGATTAATACTTACAGAACTAAAAATATTCCCCTGTTTTTAGTCCAACTGAAACCCATACTTTCCAAACCAGGTCTTAAGAAAAAAGGTAGAGAAAAAGGTAGAGTTTGAATTGAAATACAGTGCAATATATCGCATTTGGCAAAAAGAAAAAACGCTTGAAATCAGCGTTTTTCTTCTGTATTGATTCGTATTGAACCCCTACTTCACTTCTGTAAACACAACGTTTTTAAAAAATTATGCTCAAAATACATAGCTTGTAAAATCATATTTCAACTCCTTACTGTAGGACTTTCACTAGCTACATCCCTAGTTTGACGTTATTGTACTGATATTTTTAGACAGAGTTTTTATTATCCAACCTACAAAAAAGAGAGAACTTGCCACTCCTTTCTGAAACCTATACTTCCACCTATTTCTCCAGTTTTATCACCTTATCATAGCGCTTCAAGTCCTCTTCACTATAGTGATGAATCACTTCTACGAGTGCTTGAGGGAGCGAGAAGAGAAGTTGACTGATTTTCTCTTGATTTTTTAGGTCCAGATTGGCTTTGACTTCATCAGCTAGGATAAATTGGCGGTTGTGATAGAGAGCACGTGCAATTTCTAACCGCTGCTTCTCACCGCCTGACAGAGTCTGGTTACTAGGGGTTTTGCTTTGAAGAGCTTTCAAACCAGTTTGTCGCAGGATTTCATCCATCTTTACGGAATCCAATTCTTGTCCCAGAGCAATATTTTCCTCTAGGCTCAAACCATCAAAGATATGAGTAGACTGGAGAATATAGGCTCCTGCCTGATAGAGTTCATCCGAGGTTAACTCTTGCCCATGGTAGCGAATCCGACCATGACTGGGCTTAATTTCACCATAAATTAGGTTCAGTAAGGTGGTTTTCCCAGACCCACTTTCTCCGATAATGGCAATCTTTTCGCCTTCCTCAATAGTTAGGTCACAAGGGGCTAGAATTTCTTGACCATCACGCACTACACTGACTTGCTTTAACTGGATAGGAAAGACAGAACCTTCGAGAACAGAAGGCATTTCAAAGCCCACTCCCAGCAATTTTTGATATTTATCACAGAGAGACTTAGCTGATTTTCTAGTATTGATAAAATAAGACAACTCCTGAAATTGATAGCCAATATTATACGATACTAGATAAATCCCTACAAAGCCGGCTGCAGATAGGTAGTTATAATAGGTCATAAAACCACCAATGACAATAGGCGCAACAGAGCAAAAAGCATCAATTCCATTGATAAAGAGACTATTTATGGTCCGTTGCTTCTCATAGGCGATTTCTTCCTTTAGAGCCTTATGCAAATCTTTGGAGAACAGTTTGTAAAACAAACTTTGTCCCCGATAATACCGTATGGAACGAGCACCTGCGATCATATTGGTTGCTTGAGAGACATAAGCTTGGTTCGCCAGGGATTTCTCCTTCGTAATTTCATCCAAACGTTTAGAGCCAATTCCACTACAAAGAACAGGTATCGAATAAAAAATGACAAATAGCAAGCCAAGATAAAAATTAGTCCAAAGAGCATAACAGATAGAGACGGTTGTAAATCCCAAAGAAGAAATGATAATAACAGTCGGCTCAATATAATTATCTTCTAGCTGTTTTACATCATTTTCCAAGTCTGACAAAACTTCTTCATCCGCTATCCGACGGCTATATAGAAAAGTCTGAAAGATAGCCTTCTTAATACCCGACTTGAAGTCTGTCAGCACTCGTGCATAGTAATAACGTTTCCCCGCCAAACCCAGCAAGAGAATCAAATTTCCAACAATCCCCCAAAACAAGACCTGCCATAGCAAATGCAACTGGTGATTGGTAAAACTAGAGACAATATACTGAATCAAAGCTGGTGTAATGATAGCCTCCAGCCAAGTAATCATAATCGCTATAAAATAGAAGAATAAGTGCTTCTTGGTTACATAAGATCTAAGCATAACGTATAAACCTCCTGAAGTTATTTACCAACTTAGATAGTCGCTCTTTATCTCTAGAAAGGTATATAATTTGTTGTATGCAATATTCCATAAGTTCTGGCTTGTGGCATTCTATGAATTCTCCATTCTCGTTAATGACAGTGGAATAACCATCAATTACATTGGCAACACATTCTATACACATACCTCTACACCAGCAATCTTTACACTTAGAAAAATTATCCTTATTATTAAATGTTTCAACATTTGGACTATTATGACTCCCCCAGAATCTAAAGCACAACTTCTTACTTCCATCTACGTCAAAAGTAATTGTATTGGAAGGATCAATATCATCGCAGAAAGTATGGTTTGTACTCTTGTAAATCATAGATATTAAAACATCGTATAAGATTGGGCTAATAAATGCTTTCTCATTACAATCAATTACATTCTGAATAGAAGTATCTATAAAAGTTTTTCTTTCAGATAAACTTTTTTCCATTTCTTTAACAATAAGTACTTTATTTTTACTGAAGACATCATTAACATTAAAATGAACATCCATCTCAGTAAAATATTTGAAAATAGCTTCTCTACTAATACCATTTTTTTGATGAATACGAGTATACGTTGATGCAATTTCGAAATTATCATAATCAATACTTTTTAAATACTTAATGAATCTCAGAGTCTTTCTATGACTTCCTTTTCCCCTTAACCTATCATGAACAACCTCTGGTCCATCTAAACTAATTGTTAAAAATGGATGAAATTTATTTAACATATGCTTTACTCGATGATTCAAAACAGTACCATTAGTTACAGTCTCAACTTTTAATATATTTAAAAATTTAGATAATTTCTCAATAAAATATACAAACAACTCAATATTTAAAAAAGGCTCTCCTCCAAAAAGTATTAATCGATTAATTTGTTTTATTCCCTTACTTACAATTTCCTGAATTATCTTATCAGCAGTATCAAAATCCATTACTCGATTGTTCATGCCATAGTTTCCACCATCAGCATAACAGTACGAACACGATAGATTACAGCTATTTGAAATATTTATTACAACTTTCTTCAAGATTCCATCATCAAGATTATCCAAAGTATTCGACGTATTTTTATATTCAGGTGAAGAAGACAAAGTAAAAGAAATGGAATCAAAATAATATGTACCAAAATCAGTATCAATTTTTTTTATCATAGCAATCCTCATTAATGAAAACAGAGATGGGGAAATTTTTCCCCACCTCGGAAGAAACTATCGACCGCCACCACAAGAATGACTTGGTCCACAGTTATTATTAACAACATAACCTTGATCAAACTCTAAAAGCTCTTCAAGGTCAATAACTTGTAGTTCTTCCATTATTTTCACCTCCTATGTTTTATATAGATATCATATTACCATTTTAGGAGCGCTATAAAAAATTCCCTTTTACACAATTTATTCTAAATCGTTCAACACTTGTTCTAAATGATGTTCAAACGTACATGCTAACTGTTGACTATTTACTAATTTCATTGCTGCGATACATTTTCTCATCTCAATTAAAGCATATTGATTATGAGTTTTCTTTAAATCGTACAAATTTTTCGCATAATGAAACACTAGTTTTTCATAAATTTCAGTTTCTGAGAAGTTACAAAATTTTAGTTGTTTTTCAAAATAAAGAGCATCTATTAGCTCGTTTCGTTCAATACATGTTATATAGGCATTTAACAACATGGTCGATAGTAAACGACGATTATTTGGAATATCTCTATAAAATTCAGAGCGATGGCACATTTCTTTTGATAAAACCATCATAGTTTCATGATTTAAAACATCTAATGTATTCATAAACAACAACAATTCATAACACCCCCAGTATTCTACAGAAAATAAGTACTCACTGACAAAACTAATATCTTGATCTGTCACATAGATCTTTCCTGATAAGTCCTGTAAACGAATCTTAACCAAAATCGTATTTAGCTCATAAAAAGGGTCTTTCTTCTCTTTTTTTTCCAACAAACTAATCAGTAAATTTTCCATACCAACGATATCTCGCTTTGCTACTAATAAACGAATTTTCTCTAACAATTCATTAAAGTCATCTCTATGAAAATCGCGCGCCGCGTATATAAATTCTTCAATTGGCATATTAATTGCTTCAAGTGCTAAAATGAATTTTGTAATAGTTAAGTCAGCTTCTTCATGCTCAAACCTTGACAGGTGAGAACTTGATACTCCACATTTAGAAACATCTTTTAGTGACAGTCCTCTTGATTCTCTAAATTTTTTAAAAATTTTTCCGTATTTCATTTAAAGTACCTCTTAAATTGTGTATAAGGGAATTTATTACAATATCTTGAATAACATTATATCATAGGAGAAAAAGAAAAGAGGTTGCTATTATGAATAAAAAATTATTTTTTTACTTATCTTTAGTAATATTTGGAGGAATCATAGTTATAGGAGTTGGATAATTTCACTCTCTTATAAAAAGAGGCTGGGACAAAAGTCCTAGCCTCTCAATTGTCTTTGGATTGTCGAGCAAGACGCAGTGGTTGAGTAGGCTCTACTACGCTGATTTCATTAGCTTTTACAAACCTACTCAACTGTGCGGAGGTGGGATGACAAAATCAAATTCTAACGAATTACCGATTTCTGGCCCACTCTCTTTTTATAGTGTTTGACGTGCAAATAAATTAACCTAACGAAAACTATCTTTTTAAAATCAATTATTTTAAAGGTCTTTTTTATATCATTCGTAAAGTCAGGTAGTGTAAAATAAGTTGTGCAACAGTCATACAAGTTATGAGATGAACGATTAAATACTAATTTAATACATACAACTATTGTATTGAATATCTTTATTGTTACAGAAGTTAAATAATTGAGATAATGAAAATCCTATGAAATCAAAGTCTCATAGGATTTTTTGTTTTGTTTATAGCTCAATAACTGAATTTTAACTGATTAAATATTCCATAAGAATATATGAATATTTAAAACGGATAACTTCTAGTCTTGATTAAAGTTTAAATTTGGTATCAGAATCGCTCCATATGCTCCTTCAGAAAACATACCAATATATAGCCTAAACTTTTCTATCATTGGTGTAATAAGTGCTTGTTGAAATTCACTATCCTGCGAAATATCTTCTGGTAAATCTGAAGCTAAGACTGAATATATAGCATCAATATCAGCAACAACTCGATACTGACTATCTGGATAAGAAATTTCCATCTTTATCAGTATAAGTTGATTCTCTTGTCCTTCCTCTCTGTCAGGAAGATTCAGATTAATTGAAGCTCTTCCATCTTCTTCAACTTCTCCTGTATTATGAATATTAAATTCGAATTTGCTAAATGTTATTCTTCTTATCTCTATATTTTTTGACTTCATTTTAACCTCCAATAGACCATGAAATTACTTTATTATCTTGTAGTCTATTATTAGTAATATTCTGCTCTTTATATGGTTGTATTTTTTCAGATTGATTTTTTACAATGATTGTTTGATGAATATGTTGCTCTGGTGCAGAAACCTTTTCTGCAATGGTTTGACTAAATTTTTTAGTCATATGCTCAAATTGCTCTGCTAACTGTTCAACAACATTTTGAGTTTGTTTGAATAACCCATCATTAATCAATTGTACTATAGTTTGATTTAAACTAACTCCTTCAATCTCAGATCGTTCTTTAACATCTCTATGTAATGTTTTAGGTAATCTTAGCGTTATTTTTCCACTATACTCTTCCAGAGAGTTCTCAAGGGGTTCTTTAATTTGTCTCCCCCACTCAAGATTAGCCTCAATCCAATCTGCTTTAGCTAATTCAATCTCATCATAAACTTCTTCTAAAGATTCACCATAAACGATTAGTCCTGGTAACTCTTTAATAGAGGCAGTAAATAATACTTCATCCTCGTCAAAAATTTGTCCAATTAAAATCGGATAGTTCAATCCAAGATAGTATTCTTTATCTTTCATCATCTAAACCCTCCTCCAATTCTATCACTTTCTCAATCATTTTTATAACATTCTTCACATAAACCGGCTTTATTGGCTTATGTCGTGGTATTGGATAACTCTCCTCCAATAGAGCATGAGAGGTTATTGAATGATTGGTTCCTTGCTTCCACATAAAACCATATTTTTTACACAGAGATTCTAAGCGTTCAGGGGTAACAGATTTGGGGTCATTTTTTATTTTTTGCAACTCTTTTTCCTTGCCCATGATATACCTCATTCATAGCGACACCATATATAGTGTCATATTGATTATATACAAAAAAGTTGATGATTTCAAGGATTTCTTTTATTTTCAGTAAAATAACTAAATTTTAACTGATTAAGATACTCAAGTGATTATTTCGGCTAAATCTAGCATAGCTTTTTCAATCTTATCTTTTCCTTTTTGCATAACATTAAGGTAGATTTTTTCAATAACTTTCCGAAAAATATCTGTTTTTTCGGAAAGATGGCTAATAATCTTTATGAATTATAAAAAGCGAAATTTATAACCAAAAAATTTTTTAGAGCTATTCTATCTACTTCTAGTCCACAAACATATAAAAAGAGGCATTTAAGCCTCTTTTTCTCTCCTTCAAACACTCTGTCACTGTCCATTTACTGTCCAATATAATGTAATATTATTGAATATCGTTAATTTTTTTGAACTCTAAAGCCTTTAAAATCAAGATTTCTAATGATATCAAGACCTAAAGAATCTTAAATTAAGTTTTGCATATTCATCATAAGATTTTCTAGATTCCTTTCCTACCAAGGGTTTAACCCTTGTATTATTATTTTTGATGCCTTATTTTGCCTTATTCTTAAAAATTATCAAAGGCAGAGGCTACCTCTTTTTGTTGAGTTGGGAATAAATGTGAGTATACATTTATTGTTGTGTTAATAGAGCTGTGTCCAAGACGTTTCATAAGTGTGAAGAAAATATAGTCTTTCCCCTCTCCATTCCGAAGACCTTGTGATACAAGAAAGGCTGCATGAGAATGTCTAAAATCATGATTGCGAATTAGTTTCAAACCTTTAGGCATTCTCTTTTTGAGAATAACTCTGAAGTTCGAGACGTTTGGACTTGTTAGAATTTCTGGAGTAGCTTGATAAATTTGAAGACTTTTAGAATTATCAGTAAACGACTTGAGTAAATCAAATTGTCTTTCTTTCCATTTTTTCAACTCCTCATTAAAACTTTTATGAATGTATATTCTACGGTTTGACTGAGTTGTTTTTACTGTTCCAATATGAACTTGTCCATTTCGATAATAGGCAGAGTATTTAACATCGATATACATCTCATCAAGATTGATATTTTCCCAAGTTAAAGCTAAGGCTTCTCCAACGCGTAATCCTGTATACATTAACACACGATACAATAGTTGAAATGGATATTCATCTTCATTAAACAGAGAGTCAAACTTCTTGAATTGCTCAGGAGTATAATAATCCATTTCTTTTTGTTGCTGAGGTAATCGACGTAAACCATTGCAAGGATTGTCATGTCGAATTTGATGCTGGATTGCAACCTCAAACATCTTATGGACAAAAATCATCTGCTGGTTAACATGAGAATTACTTAACAAACCACCTTTGACACTACGTTGATTTTTAAGCCAGTTTCTATATTCTTTGATATCTGTGACTGAAACAGCACGCATATCTGCATTTTTAAAGTACCGAGACATATAAACACGATAATAAGATTCCTGGCTATCTATCGTACTACGTTTATTGCCACGAAGTGTATCTTCTTCCTGGACAAGTGAGTAAAGATAGTCAATGCTAATCTTTTGCTTATAGCCAATCTGATGTAGTTTCTTAATCCTAAAATCGGCTTCATACTGCTCAGCTTCTTTTCGAGATTTAAAGTCTGTTTTTCTGTGACGCTTTTGTTTACCTGTTACCGCATCATAGCCGTCACTAATATCAACCCCCCATTTTTTATTTTTTTGTCTAGTGACTACCATCTCGGATGTCCTCCTCAATAGCAGTATCATCATGTACGTTTTCAATTATACCATTTTTAGAAATTATCTGAAACCCTAGTATATTTTCTATTATTTGCACTGGAACTCGTCCAACACGTTTGTTCTTGTACCAATTAAACCCTTTTTCGACTAGAAGCAATTTAGCTTGTCTGATTAGTAGTTTAGATTGAGTTTCTGAGTAGCCTGTTAGGATCATAATGTCATTTTTATCGACAAGCTGGTATGTAGTTAATTTGAATTGTGTCATTGGTTTTTTTTTAGATTGCATATTATATTTCCTCAAATTAAAATTATGATATAATAGCAACAACAAAAGTAGTTGTGCTATTTTTGTTTAGTGTTTGGGTTATCGTTGTTCGTTTGGTCGCTTACATCGATAACCTTTTTTGTTCCAGTTCATATTTGCCATCACTGTTTCAAGTATTTTTTCTAATGCTTCATCTCGCTGAATAGCAGAAGACTTTTGAAAACTGTATGAATGTCTTACGCGAATCTTAATTCCGACAGATTCTATTGTACTTTCTTCCACTCTTTTCTCGTGAGGACAGACGTGAAAAATATCATTATGTATATGTACTAATAGGTCAATTCTTCGTATAAATTGTCCCAAATCTTCGTTGCAATTCCCCTTGGAAAAATAAAATAGTTCAGCTGGTAACTTCGTATTTGTTATTATAATCACTCTAGCAGAGCCCATCTTATTATGATAGCGAGCTGAAATTGGACTTATTGTGTGCGGATCCAACAATTTTAACCAATCAGATACAGTGAAGCTGTCCCCCCTGATATCATCTAGAAATAAAATTTCTTGACCGCTGTATTCGTCGAATGCATTCGTAGAAGCAGTCATACATGTTTCCCAATTTAATCCATTTTGCACTGCGGTTGCTTGAATAATCTCTATCAGGTCTTTGCTGAGTTTCGTTTTTCCTACACCGCTACTAGCTGTTATATAAATTACTGTCTTCTTAAATCTCCCTGCCTCTAGTTCAGCTATTGTTTGATAGCTTCTACGTTCTCCTACAGTTTCTAAAGCTTCGTTCACTTTACGTTTATGTTGACCGTAAATTGAGTAATATTCATCTGTGAGCATGATATTGCGTTTAGTCACTTCACCAGCTAAAATACGTTCAATCAACCAATCAACACTAAGATTTGTTTCCTTTGCTTTTTTTGTTGCTCGTCCTTTGACCCACGTTGCCATACAACGATGATAAATGCTTTTGTAATCCTCTCCTAAGACTGTTACAACCTCCTCTGGTTGATATTGAAACTTGGTTTCGTCTTTGGCATGGACTAGATAGGCAAGGCAATTATCATAGCCGTAGCGCCCCGATTTTAGCTTTTCTAGATATTGCGGTTCAACCCCAACAGCTATAGCTATTCTATTTAATGAAGCTCCTTTTTCAAACTTAAAGAGAAAATGGATATGTTCAGTTTTCTTTTCGATTACATTTTTCATCAACTCTTGATTCCAAACGTTTATCTCGTCTTTATCGTGTTTGATTCCGTAAGCTTCTTTAACAATAATATCAGCTTTATTTAGCTTATCAGTAACTGTTTCAAGTAGTGGACGGATATTATTTTCATCTCTAGCCTGCTTTAAAGCTGTTTTATCTTGCCAAGTTTTCCAGTGTTCATCTTCCAGTTGTTGAACCAGCATGATAGCAGTTAGGTTTGCTTCTTTTTTCCTCATAGTTATAGTTACCTCGTTTAATTTATTTATTCTTCTAACTATTCCCTTGATAAAACAAGGATTTGAATTTTATCAAGAATGCTCAAAGCCTTGTTCTATCTGTTTTTGATATGCACGGCACTTGACAAGCCCAGTGCCGTGCAGGCGTAGAAATAGTTAGATTTAAAAGTGTTTCATCTTTTTCAAAGATGACCGACCTTGTGACTCGTCGGCTTCGTCATGAATCCATTTGTTGTTCCAACAGACTTCGCTAGTTGGAATACAAATGGATTTCCCATTATCTAATCCTCAAACCAAGGCGTTTCATAAAAGTGGGGGACCTCCCACTTTTTACCAGAACCAAGGATACGAGCGACACCTTGCCCCTTTCCATAGCTACGCTTTGGCATGTCAGCAAAACCAGACATGAGATATTTACGCTCATCTGCACAATCAGCAGCACCACCTAGCATAATCACCGCATCCGAACAATTTACACGAGCAAGCGAAGGAAGGAATCCCTCTTTTGTCGCAAATTGAGATATAGCGATGATGTGGATACCTGTACTTGCTCCAGTAGCTGATAATCTGTTGATGGCATTTGTCCATCTAGCGGTCAACTTGAGGGTTTTGTCAACTTTATCAAGAGACTCAAGTGAAGCATTCAAATTACCTAATTCATCGAAGAACAGTCCTATATCTGGCATGTTCTCCATTTCAAGGTATTTTTCTTTCCTTGCATCATTGATTTTAGCTAGTCGCTTATCCATGACAGAGCACCAATATTCACAACGTTCAACGATTTTAACAGGGTCTGATTGTCCGCTAAATTCTTTTACATATTTGTCATACTTAGCAGAGTTATATTCGACAACCCAACCTTGTAAGCTCATTAATCGAGCCATGTAGCGACCTGCTAGAACTGATTTTCCTGCACGAGTACGAGCAATAATTGAAATATGTGGAGTAATATCAGCGTACCAAATTAAATCATTTGACAGACGGATAGCATGCTTATTGTTACTTGCGAATGGTTCTAACGTATTCATTTTGTCGGTGACGAGTAGCCGCTGTGAAGTAAGTGTATCCTCGAAGTAAAAGATGATATAGCTATCACCAGCTGTCAGTTCCGAATTGACCACAGCAAATCGCTGATATTTGCCAGATAAGATCCCAGAAATACGTTGTTCGAACTTTTCTCGGTCGGCACGTTCACAGTTAGCTATGTTTTCGATTGCGATGAAACCACTTGAAAGTTCTTCATCTATCCATACTTCTATTTCAGGCATTTCATTGCCAAAACGGGTTGTATTTGACAATTTGAGTACATCTGTTATTTGTTTATCATTAAATAATCGTCTTAAACGCTTTGCCAACTTTTTAGATTTATCAGACATACCAGGAATCTCAATTGATGAGACTTCTTCACGATGAAACCATGTGTATGCAAAAATAAGAATAGAGACGATATTTGTAATGATGCTGTAGAATAGTATGCTTCGTACATATGAAGATAAAACTGTTACTATTTGGCTTATGAAGAACGACAAGACAGTCAATCCAATTGTAGCCGTCAGGGCTATCAGAGAGAGTTGATAGCCCTGAAGTGTACAATTTGGTGTAGGCTTGATTCTTCGGTATTTATGCCTACGCATTGCGTGTGACCACTTCTACTGAGTCAGCAGCATACCAACCGATACCATTTGCAGTTGCACCGCCACGTACATTACTGAAGTTAAGGACTGTACCGAATTTAATTTCGACTTTATTTGGCACTTTAATGGTATATTCTAAGTCGTTAACTGTATCTACAATCGAGTACTTGTATTTTCCGTCTTTTTCCTCGATTGAACCAATTGAGACTACTCTTAAAGTCGGGATAACATCAGTTGTATATTCATTTCCAGTTTTTTCGCTAGTCATTACTTTTGGTTGTGTCTCATGCATGAGAACTTCCGCAAGAGTCCGATTCCAGTTAGTTTTTGCCATTGCTTTTACCTGCTTTCATTTTTCCAAGGTTTGAAAAGATACTTTCCAAACGAGTTCTAATTTGACGTTCCTTGTCAATGCGTTCAATTAATTCACTCTCAGACATTAAATCAATATCCGAGTCATACGCTATCGATAAGGTCAGGAACGACAAGCCATCTTGTCCATACCATAGCTCATTTAGCTCGGTTGGAACTGTTCTAAAGAACCAATCATTAGTGGCTCTTTGATACGCTGAGTTTCCAAAATGGATTAAACGATTTGCTCGTAAGTCTCGAAGCGTTTTTTGTAACTTAGTATTCATACAAGTTAACCTCGTTTATCTTTCTGTTCTAAGAAGAACTCGCTTAGCCGAGATGCCTTTAAGAAATCCGGATTTCTTATGCTTTAATTATACGGGAATCTTTTTGACAATTTCAGGATTTATTTGTAAAATATAAACTGAAATTTTCCGTTTTTTAGAAAGGTTAACGATAATGTTTACTAGTTTATTAGATTACTATTTAAAAAATGCTCAAGATCGAATTAATGAACGAATTGAAGATATCAATAAAGAACGTTCTGCTCTAAGGTCTTCTGGAAGCAGTCTTTACTCAGATTTAAAACCAATCAGGAATAGCCATTTATATGAACATAAACCAAGTGCAATTAAAATTATTCGAGAATCTGATCCCCACCAATTATACAAAAAGATGACAGTCAGAGTCGCTGAGTCATTGTTAGAAAATATAAAGTTGAAGCCAAATTTTAAATCATACTCCTCAAATAAAGATGAGGAATTGGAAATGAGAAAGAATAACTTTGAATTTATTAGTCTTCAAGAAATTTTTTGGGGAGTTGATGAAAGCTACACTGACAGCGACAAATTCAATTTTGTTTTAAATCTCTTTTTAGATCTATCCAAGCATCCAGTGTATTCTTCTATGACATACTCTATCTTGATTGATTATGTCCCATTAGCCAGGTATATAGCATTAGATAAAGCGATTGATGAAGATCGGGAATTTGGATCAATGTTCGCTCCTGATTATAAGAACGCGAATCTTGATGTATTTGCTGAAGCAGTCTATTTGTTTTGTATGAAAAATGAATCAGATGAAATGATGGACCGTTTTATTAAATTCTTAAATACGAAATACAAGTATGAATCAAAGGATAATAATGGGCATTTTCTTTGGAAGTCAGATAATATCCATTTTCAAAATTTCAATAAAGCATTTCAAGAGAAACTAAAAGATATACTTGAGCCCATATTAAATATGGAAATGTACCAGTCTCTTGGGAAGCGAGCATATGATATCATTCTTGATGACTTCAAAATTAATTCAAAATTAATGGAGATTGGTATGGTTAGAGGTCCTGAAGAGTATGGACGTCACTTGACGATGGCGGGAAAAAACGATGTTGATGCTATGTCTGCTTTGTTAAGTGCAAGCGAAATTTATATTGATAAGTTGATAGAAGCGCAACAGGATTATTTTGGAGATATCGAAGAAAAGTACTTTAATAGTATGTTCTCTTTATTGTCTACTACTTCGTATTTTTCAGAAGAAAGGCTTCATCAGTTGCTAACACAAAAGCAAATTAAAGAACTTGAAGAAGAGTTCGAGCCTGAATTTGAAGAAGAGTTCGAGCCTGAATTTGAAGAGGAGTTCGGTTCTGAAATTGAAACAAACAATATTGAATATTAAAACCAGAGGTTTCCCTCTGGTTGTATACAATTACATGTTATAATAGTATAGAATTAAGAAAAAGTAGGAGTCATTATAAATGGTAAAAACAAAAATTCAATCAGTTGAACCAATGGTTGGTGATTTGAGCAATGGATGATGTTGTTCTAACTCCATCCTACGTAGCTACTTTATTAGTAAAATTAGCTCGTGTTGATAAAGACTCTTATGTTTGGGACTTTGCAACTGGGTTTCGTGTCATAATAATGACACAGGCAAATAGTCAAGTAAATACAAGGGTTTTAGAGCTTCTACCAAAGTTTAAAATCAAAAAAATGAATCGATGGTGTTTTGTTTTGTAGAATTTTATGAAAATAAGTATTGTAAATAATTACATTATTATAAAGGATTGAATAGAGGAAAAGGAGTTATAGAGGTAAATAGATTATGAGGACACAAAATGTTGTAGTTGAAAAATGGAATCCAAAATGGAAAGAAGAATTTGAAAAAATAGTAGAATCACTTGGAAAAGAAATCATTCAGAATGTAATTAAGATTGAACACGTAGGTAGTACATCGGTTGAAGGGATGTCAGCAAAACCAATAATTGATTTGGATATTGTTATTGAAAATGATAAGTTTCTAATTTTAAAAAAATTGCTTGAAGATAAAGGGTATGTGCATGAAGGCGATTTAGGTATTAGAGATAGAGAGGCTTTTTCATATATTAATAAAAATGATTTAATGACACATCATTTATATGTATGTCCTAAAGACTCTGAAGAATTATTTAAACATATTACTTTTAGAAATTATTTAAGGCAACATTCTGACTTAGTGGATGAATATTCAAAAGTTAAAGAAAAAGCTGCTGTTTTATTTCCAGATAATATAGATAAATACATAGAATATAAATCAGGTGTTATTGAAAAAATTTATAATCAATGCGGTCTATTGTAAGTTTTCATTTATATCATTTGAGTAGTCACAGAGTTAATAAACAATAAAAAAGCAACATTAATATTGTTGCTTCTTTTTATGTACAATTCAGATACTGCATTGTCTATTTTTTGTCTTATTGTTATTAATTTATTTGTTATTAAATTGCTTCAATGAAACACAAAAAGCTTTAAACTTAGATAATGAACGATAACAAGACTTAAAAAACCATAGATTAAGTCTTGCATATTCATCATAGCAATAACATTCCTTCCAAATTGTGAAATTTACAGTTCATTATACCATTTTTTAGACGCTTGGAAAAGCCTAGGTGAGGGAACTCTGACATCATGCCTGCTGTTTCAGGCAATTTCATGAAGAGAGAAAAGAGTTTTGAAATCTGTGGGCCTCATCTTCCCTTAAAAGCCAGAATGTTCTTTCAAATACTCCTCTTCTTCCTTGGTCGAAGGCCGTCCTAAGATGGCATTCCGATGTGGATAACGCCCAAATTGTTGAAGAATGTCCATGTGCATCTTCTCATACTTCAAACGCTTTTCTAAGCCCGGTTGATCAAATAGGCGCAGAGCTTCTTCATGAATGGTTAAAGATTCCGAATGCATAAAGGGCATGTAGAAAAAGCCTCTTTGTACAACTGGTAATTCTTGAGCTTGTGTTAGGCCTTCTTGGGCCAAGACCAAGGCCAGGGAATCTGTCGCAAAAGCTTGGGCAGTCCCTCGAAAAATATTGCGAGGAATTTGGTCCAAGAGCAAAATCTCTGCTAAACGCCCTTCTGCCGTAGCCCGCCAGTGAAACAATTCCCCACGACTGGCCTTCCAATAAAGTTCCTCAAAGCGCTCCCGCATTTCTTGATCCAGTGCTTCTGATTTTTTGAACCAATCCTCTGGCTTCAACTCTTCGAACCAGAACCTTATCACTTCCTTCATTGCTTAACCTGCCATAATTTTTTCTTTTGTTTTTTCATCCAATGCATCATTCATCCGGCCGTACTTATATCCAGCCAAATCCAAGGCTACATAGGTAAATCCGATTTTTTTCATGTAGTCATTGATCTTGTCATGCAGTTGGATGGCTTTAAGCAGATGGTCTTCTTCCACTTCGATGCGCGCCAAGTCTCCATGCACACGCACACGGACTTGCTCAAAGCCAAGTCCTACAAGGAACTCTTCCCCTTCAAAAACCCGTTGTACATTTTCTGAAGTGATTTTCACTCCGTATGGGAAGCGTGAGGCAACGCTACAAGATGGCACCTTATTCCAATTGGAGACCCCTCTTTCCTTGGCCAATTGACGAATTTCTGTCTTATAGAGGCCGGCTTCTTGCAAGACACTGCGGACACCCGCTTCGTCCCGAGCCTTGATACCAGGGCGAAAATCGTCGATATCATCCATAATATTGCCGTCTACCAATTGCTTAAAGCCCAGTTCTGTAACTGAATCCTTAATAGTTTGGTACATCAATTGTTTGGTGTAATACCAAATATTGGGCGTATTGGCAGCAATCCGTGGATCACTCAATTCTCTCATTTCCAGTCCAAGCACAGGTGCTCCTAGCTGATCGGCCAAGTCGAGCGCTAGATCGAATTCTTCATTTGAAAACATCTCAGAGTTCACGACGGCCGCAATAACATTGTCAGGTCCCAAGGTATCCAAGGCCACCTTCAAGAGATAAGAGCTGTCAATCCCACCTGAATAGGTAACGGCTACCTTTCCGATTTTTCGTAAAATATCTTGTAATTTTTCTTCTTTTTCTTTTCTGATTTGTGCTTCTGTTGCCATCTTAGAATAGCTCCCTTCCGATAAATTCTTCAATCCGTTCATTATCCAAAATCACGATCTTTTGCTGTCGAATATCCAAAACACCTTCTCGTTTTAATTCATTGAGAATGCGATTGACACTGTTTCGCGTCGAAATCCCACAAAAACCGGCAATATCTTCATTGGTAATGTTGAAATCAATCAAGAAGCCGTCTTCTTGCTCCACACCAAACAAACTGCTTAGTTTTTGCAAATGAAAACAAACCGCCCCTTTTTTACCATTCATCATCATATACTGCTGAGACTCCATACTTTCAGACAGTTTATTACGATAATAGTCCCTCACATAGTCCTGCAGCTCTTTATGCTCTTTGACAAAATTCCAAAACTTGACCCGAGGAATACGATAAAAACTTGCTTCTTCTGTCTCCACTCGCACATTGAAAGGTGAGTCTGTATAGTTGGACACCTCATCACGAATCAAAGAGACAATGTCAATGGCTTTTAGATAGGAAAAGTTAAACTCACGCCCATCACGCATGATGACACTTGTCTTGACCACACCTTCTTTCAAGATGTAGATGTAATCCTCTTTGATCCCACGATAGGAGAGGTAACTATGGTATTTTTTCTTGACGATCGGCGTTCGCCTCTCTTCCAAAAATTTCACTAAAAATTCTGAATTCACGACGGTTTTTCCTCCCCATCTGCTCTTTCTTGAAATCACACTAATGATACACCTGTTCTTAAACAATATAGTTAACATTTGTTGACATCAATTGATGCACACCTCTTTTTAAAAAGAATTATACTATAAGTATCAGTATTAATAAAGGAGATCGCAAATAATGGTAGAAATTAAATTACCGTACGACAAAAAATCGATTGTTGCAAAGATTCCAGATGAAAACTTTGCAGGATTGTTAGAGTCTAAGGCGGAAAACTTCCATAACCCACTGTCTGAAGAAGAAACTGTTGAACGTTCAATGGACAACCCTATCGGCAGCCCTACTTTGGAAGAACTTGCTAAAGGCAAAAAAGACATCGTGTTGATCAGTTCTGACCACACTCGTCCCGTTCCTTCTCACATCATCACTCCAATCATTTTGCGTCGTATTCGCTCAGTTAACCCTGATGCACGCGTGCGTATCTTGGTTGCTACTGGTTTCCACCGTCCTTCAACTCGTGAAGAATTGATCAATAAATACGGCCAAGAAATCGTTGACAATGAAGAAATCGTTATGCACATTTCAACAAACGACGATGACATGGTTAAAATTGGACAACTCCCTTCAGGTGGTGACTGTATCATCAACAAAATCGCTGCTGAAGCTGACTTGTTGATAGCAGAAGGATTCATCGAATCTCACTTCTTCGCTGGATTCTCAGGTGGACGTAAATCAGTCCTTCCAGGTATCGCATCATACAAAACTATCATGGCGAACCACTCAGGTGACTTCATCAATTCTGATAAGGCACGTACTGGTAACCTTGACCACAACCCAATCCACGAAGATATGCTTTACGCTGCTCGTACTGCAAACTTGGCCTTCATCGTCAACGTTGTATTGGACGGCGAAAAACACATCATCGGATCTTTCGCTGGGGACATGGTTGAAGCCCACAAAGTTGGTTGTGACTTCGTTGCAGACTTGGCACATGTGTCTAAGATCGAAAGCGACATCACAATTTCAACAAACGGTGGTTTCCCACTTGACCAAAATATCTACCAAGCTGTTAAAGGGATGACTGCAGCCGAAGCTTCTAACAAAGAAGGCGGAACAATCATCATGGTGGCTGGATGTGCAGATGGTCACGGTGGAGAAGGTTTCTATCGCAACCTTGCTGACGTAGAAGATCCAAAAGAATTCTTGGAACAAGCCATCAATACACCTCGTTTAGAGACTGTCCCAGACCAATGGACTTCTCAAATCTTGGCACGTATTTTGGTACACCACCATGTTATCTTTGTATCTGACCTTGTAGATCCTGAATTGATCAAAGGTATGCATATGGAACTTGCAACTTCATTTGACGAAGCGCTTGAAAAAGCCTTTGCTCGTGAAGGAAAAGATGCTAAAGTAACAGTTATCCGCGACGGACTTTCTGTCGTTGTTGAATAGAATCTACCATGGATTTTCAACCCAATCTAGAACAAACACTCCGTTCTTTGCAAGCAGGTCATCTCTCCGTTGAGGATGCGCTGGAGCAAATCAACGGGGTTAAAGAACTAGGGTATGCAGCAATTGATACTGACCGGCAACGTCGCAACGGCTTCCCTGAAGTCGTATACGGCGAAGGAAAGACAGTTGAGCAAATTGAAGGAATCCTGCAATTTCTTTCACAAAAAGAATTGCCGATCCTCACAACAAGAGTCTCTCTCCAAAAGGGAGAGGCTCTTTCTCAGCGCTTTCCGACTGGCCACTATTATCCAGAAGCCCGCTGCTTCGTTCTCAACTCTAAAAAGGAAGAAGCCGATCCTGAACACTACATTGCGGTCGTCACAGCAGGGACAAGTGATGTTCCTGTTGCAGAAGAAGCTGCAGTCACTGCAGAAACCTTTGGCCATTCGGTTCGCCGAATCTATGATGTGGGAGTCGCCGGCATCCATCGCCTCTTCAATCGCTTAGAAGAGATCCAAAAAGCCAGTGTGATCATCGTGATTGCCGGTATGGAAGGAGCTCTTGTCAGTGTCGTAGGAGGCCTTGTGGATGTCCCCGTTATTGCCGTTCCGACCAGCATTGGATACGGAAGCAACCTTCAAGGGCTAACAACCTTGATGAGTATGTTGACCTCTTGCGCTTCTGGTGTAACGGTCGTCAACATTGATAACGGATTTGGTGCAGCTTATTCAGCATGTATGATCAATCGACTCAACCACAATCGAAAGGAAAACTGATGACCAGTCTATTTTTAGAACCTTTTTCTGGAATAAGTGGCGATATGCTCAATGGTCTTCTTGTGGACCTTGGGGCAGATGTCGAGCTTCTTCACACAGAACTCGAGAAACTGGGAGTGGATGGTTTCCACCTCCACGTTCATCGCGTCGCAAAGAGCGCAATTTGGGGAACTGATTTCGATGTTCACCTTCACCACGGGGAGAAAGATACGGGGATTGAAGGTGATTTTGATCACGATCATGAACATCATCACGATCATGAACACCATCACGATCACGAACATCATCACGATCACGAACATCATCACGATCACGAACATCATCACGATCATGAACATCATCACGATCACGATCACCATCACGATCACGAACACAATCATCACCATTCCCACGCGGATGCTCGCAGTTATGCGGATATCCACGATCTGATTGCCGCTTCACAGTTGAGTCCTTTTGTGAAACAAAAAAGTCTTGAAGTCTTTCTTGATATCGCAAAGGCCGAAGCAGCTGTGCATAACATGCCTGTCGAACAGATTCATTTCCATGAAATTGGTGCAATTGACTCCATCGTCGACATCGTTAGCTTTTTCATCCTAGTGGAATCGCTCGGTATCGATACGGTTTACTCTACTCCTCTCACTGAGGGAAGTGGGACCATTTCAGTTGCCCATGGAGAAATGCCTGTTCCGGTTCCCGCTGTGATGCAGTTGAGAAAAGGAACGACTATTCCGATTACTCAAGACTTCACAGTTAAAACGGAGTTGATTACTCCGACAGGGTTAGCCCTCCTTAAAGCATTATCCCCAATCTTTGAACCAATCCCCTCTCACCTTTCCATCGAAAGTGTGGGCTATGGGTTTGGTAAAAGAGAGACTGGAAAATTCAATGCTTTACGCGGTTCGCTATTGAAAGAAGACACCTCTCACAGCACCACTGTTGTTCATCGCACGGAAGATCAAATTATTGAGATCACCACTACGATCGATGATCAAACACCAGAGCAACTTGGTTATATTATCCACCGTTTCCTGGACGCTGGAGCTTTAGATGTCTACTATCGTAGCGTCGTTATGAAAAAGAATCGCCCTGGCTTTGAATTGATTCTCTTGATTCAAGGAAGTCAGTTGGAAGATTTTTCAGCCCTCTTGTTCAAAGAAACCAGTACCATTGGTTTTCGATACCAACAAGTCGACCGAAAGGTCATGCAACGTCGATTTGAACAAATCGATACGGAATTTGGACCCGTTACGGTAAAAATTAACCAGTACGGATCTACCACTAAAAAAACACTTGAATACGAAGACTGTCAGCGTATTGCTACGGAGATGCAGTTGCCGATTCAAGAAGTTTATCACCAATTACAAAAATACATTTATTAATTTAGGAGACATTAATTAACATGACACATCAATTACTTGCAGAAGTTATGAGTACAGCTTTGATGATTATCTTCGGGGTTGGCGTACACTGTGACGACGTTTTGAAGAAAACAAAATATGCTGGAACTGGACACTTATTCGCGATCACAACATGGGCATTCGGTATCACTGTCTGCTTGTTCGTCTTTGGTGGCGTTTCAATGAACCCTGCTATGGCTTTGTTGAAAGTCCTTCTTGGTAAATTGACAATCGCTCAATTCTTCCCAATCGCAATCGCTGAATTCATCGGTGCCTTCCTTGGGGCAGTCATTGCTTACTTTATGTATGCTGACCACTTCAAGATTTCTGAAGGTCAAATTGATGGTGTTGCTATCCGTAACATCTTCTCTACAAACCCTAACTGCCGTAACCTTCCACGTAACTACTTCGTCGAAGCGTTCGCAACATTTATCTTCTTGACATCTATCATGGCTGCTGAACATGCCAACGAAGCAATGCTTCCATTCACTGTTGGTTTGATCGTTTGGGCTATCGGTATGGGTCTTGGTGGTACTACAGGTTTCGCGATGAACCAAGCACGTGACCTTGGACCTCGTTTTGCTTATCAAATCTTGCCAATCAAAGATAAAGTAAACAACGACTGGCAATATGGTCTTCTTGTACCAGGTACTGCTCCATTTGTTGGTGCTGTCCTTGCCTTCTTCTTCATCCGTTACTTCCTTGGAATCATGTAATGAGTTGATTGAAAAATCATTCAAAAGCAAGTATCGAAAGGTGCTTGCTTTTTTGATCCCTTCATTTTCCGAAGCCAGCCATAAAATGATATAATGGACAAAGCAAATCATGAAAAAAAGAGAAAGAAGATTGATATGACTCACTTTCACACCATTGTCATCGGTGGTGGCCCGGCAGGTATGATGGCAACCATTGCCAGCGCCTCTTATGGCCAACCTACGCTACTGATCGAAAAAAATAAAAGGCTGGGTAAGAAACTTGCTGGTACTGGAGGAGGTCGCTGTAACGTCACGAATAACGGGACCTTAGACGATTTGATGGCCGGTATCCCTGGAAATGGCCGTTTCCTTTACAGTGTGTTTTCCCAATTTGATAATCATGATATCATCCAATTTTTCACCGATAATGGCGTCAAGCTAAAAGTCGAAGATCATGGCCGGGTATTTCCTGCTAGTGATCAATCTCGCACCATTATTCAAGCCTTAGAAAATAAGATCCTTGAGCTAGGTGCTAGCATTGCCACCAACTGCGAAGTGGTCTCCGTCACCAAGCCAGAAGACGTCTTTATCGTCAAGTCTGCTGAAAAAACATGGACAGCTGACAAGCTGATTGTCACAACTGGGGGCAAATCCTATCCTTCTACCGGCTCTACTGGCTACGGACACGAAATTGCCCGCCACTTCAAACATACCATCACCGATCTCGAAGCGGCAGAAAGCCCTCTTTTGACAGATTTTCCACACAAGGTCCTCCAAGGGATCTCTCTGACAGATGTGACCCTCAGCTACGGTAAACACATCATCACACACGACCTGCTCTTTACCCATTTTGGACTCTCTGGTCCTGCAGCCCTTCGGATGTCTAGCTTTGTTAAAGGTGGGGAAATCTTATCTCTGGACCTCCTTCCGAATACCTCTTCTCAAGAGTTAAAAGACTTTCTAAAAGAGCATCGAGAAAAGGCGATTAAAAATAGCCTCAAAGCCCTTCTTCCTGAACGATTAGCTGATTTCTTGGCGCAAGGATTCCCTGAAAAAGCCAAGCAACTCACTCCTCCTCAGACAGAAGAGCTCATTCAAAACATCAAAGAGATGCCTATTCCTGTTACTGGGAAGATGTCTCTAGCTAAGTCCTTTGTCACCAAGGGCGGCGTCAGCCTCAAAGAAATCAATCCTAAAACCCTAGAAAGTAAGCTAGTTCCTGGGCTCCACTTTGCAGGAGAAGTCCTCGATATCAATGCCCATACAGGCGGTTTTAATATCACATCCGCCCTCTGTACCGGTTGGGTAGCAGGAAGCCCTCATTACTAAAAAACGAACTCGATTTGTTCGAGCTCGTCTTAGAATGAATCAAGAAAATGCCGAAACTTTCCGCTGTGAGAAAAGTGCCTGAAACTTTTTGTTTCAGGCACTCGGAATTATTGAGACCTTAGGCTCAATAATTAGTCATGGAACTTCTACGAAGTTCGCTGACGTCCGTACTCACTTAAGGAAAGTTTTTAAGATGACTTTGTCTTCAATCTGAAACGAACTCGATTTTCCATCGAGTTCGTCTTTTTATTGTTCTTTGGTTAATGAAAAACGGAAATCATTGTATTTGGTGTAGTCAAATTCTGTATTGACAGGCGCTGTGAAAACAATCGGGGTATAGTGTCCTTCTTCTAAGACAAAACCTGGCTCCAGTCGGAAGTTGGCTACACCTAGCCCTGTGATCCCAGGAAGCAAGGCATCAGCTCCATCCAATCCTTCTGACTCCCAATAGTAGATATTGCCTGTTGCTTTTACTGCTCTTGCTGTATAGGTAGCTGTCCGAGTTGGTTCGCTATCATTTTTGAAGCTAACCACTGTTGTCACATCTCCATTGGCATCCACTGTCATTTTAATCGAATCCGCTTGTGGGCTAGATCCTACCCAAGTTCCCACCAATTCTGCAGGGACAGTAGCTTGCGTCGTAGTAGACGCATTCTCGGTCTTACCAGAGTCTTTTGAAGCTGTCGCGCTACTTGCTTGAGTCGAAGAGCTAGCTGTATCGTTTGCCTGAGAGGAAGATGCTGCACTCTTTTTGCTATTACTTTTGGCTTTTTTCTCTACCTTGCTGGTAGATGCTTTTGCGGATGAGGTAGCTGTCTTTTTATCCTTTGCACCACAACCACCGAGAGCTAGACCAAGTGAAGCAGCCACCAGAACAGCGGCACTCCAACGGAAGATTGATTTTTTCATACGATTACCTCTTTATCTTTCTGACTCCCATTATACCTCAATTATTACAAAAATCAAGTATTTTTGTAATAATTGTAATTTTTCTGTAACATATTTTTCCATTTAAAATGCCAATCGTAATAGGGCGATCAAGACAATCCCAAACAAAACGGTTCCCATAAGGTTTTTGTAACGAAAGGCTACAAAGAGACTGGGAATGGTCACTACTAGGTCCAACCAGTGGAGCTGCGGGGGGCTTCCAATTTTTCCATCTACTAAGCTTGATAAAACCAAGGCAAAGATAATGGAAATGGGCAGGTATTTGAGAAAGCGGGTCACAGGAGCCGGCAGTCCCTTGTATTTGACTAAGAGGAAGGGCAAGATCCGAGGAATCCAGGTAACGAGGGCTGAGGCCAGAATGGCCATGAAGATATAACTATTCACACGCATCACAGACCACCCCCACAAAACAGCCGATCAAGGTCGCAGCTAGCACAGCTAGCGGTTGCGAAACAAAAAAGAGTAAGAGAAAGAAACTCACTGCTACTGCTAACAGCACCATGAGCATGGTCTTGGTCTTTTCTGTCAGTTGCATTCCTTGAAACTGGGCTGCAAAAATCCCAATAAACATAGCCACCAAAGCAAAATCAAGCCCAAAAGCCTTTGGATCAGGTAGGAGAGATCCTAGAGCTGTTCCGATAACCGTCGCACTGATCCAGGCCACATAGCCTACTAGATTGTTCCCATGCATCCAAGGAACTGTAATGGTGTCCGTCTTTAACTTCTCACTCAAGTAGACCCCATAACTCTCATCAGTCAGGAGACTGCCAATCCCAATGGTATGAGCAAGACTAGCATCCTTAAAGTCAGACGACGTATGTAGGCTCATCAACATATTACGGAGATTGATCAAACACACCGTCAAGGCCATATTCAATATCGAAGAATGAGCCGCAATCAGAGAGATCATCGCAAACTGAGCCGCCCCAGCATAGACCAAGACACTCATCAAGGCCATCTCCAAAGGAGAAAGATAGGGAGACGCCACCACACCGCAAGCTAGGCCAATACTGATATAGCCCAAAGCCGTCGGTAGCGCGTCCCTCACCCCCTGCCAAAAATCTTTTTCCACTCTCTTACTCCTTTCCAAATCATTGACCTCTATTATAACACAAGAAAAAAGGTTGAAAAAGGACCAATGAAAGAGAAAGCTTTATAATCCCTTCGCAAATCCGCTACTAGTTGGTGAGATCCCAGCAAAAAAGCCATTGGACCTTGCACATCCAATTGGCTCCTTTTTCTTATTCGATTCCTTCAAAGGCCAGGCTTGGCTTAGCATTGAGATCTAAGCTAGCAAAATTTCCCTTATTCCACTCGCTGACACTGGCATAGGCGATCATCCCTGCATTGTCTCCGCAGAGGCGCAGTGGCGGAATGATGACCTTGACATCTGTGATGTCAGAAGCCAAGCGTTCACGAAGGCCTTGGTTAGCTGCGACGCCACCAGCGACGACTAGAGTCTTGACTGGATATTTCTTCAAAGCTTTCTTGGTCTTGGCCATGAGAATGTCTAGTACAGCTGCCTGAAAACTCGCTGACAAGTCTGCATTGGAGAGGCTTTCTCCTTTTTGCTGCGCATTATGGTGCAGATTGATAAAGGCCGATTTGAGCCCTGAAAAAGAGAATTCCAGATTGTCTTCCTTGATCATGGCCCGTGGGAAATCGTAGATATCAGATCCTTGGTGGGCCAGCTGATCAATCTCACGTCCTGCTGGATAGGTCAAGCCCATGACGCGCCCGACCTTGTCATAAGCTTCTCCGACAGCATCATCCCGGGTCTCTCCGACGATCTTATAATCACCCGCTTCACTGACGTAGACTAGCTCGGTATGTCCTCCACTCACCAGCAAGGCCAAAAGTGGAAACTCTAAGGGCTCCACGCTTTGAGCGGCCATCAAGTGCCCTGCCATATGATTGACAGGAATCAAAGGGAGTCCATGCGCCCAAGCAAAGGCCTTGGCTGCAGCTAAGCCGACCAAGAGAGCCCCAACCAGGCCTGGACCGTAGGTGACAGCCACAGCTGTGACATCGGCTTCAGTGATGCCAGCTTCTTCCAGGGCTTCTTCAATACAAGCGGTGATGACTTCCACATGGTGACGAGAGGCTACCTCCGGCACCACCCCTCCAAAACGCTTGTGACTTTCGATTTGACTGGCAATGACATTGGACAAGAGTTGGTCGTCATTTTTCAAGACAGCCACACTGGTCTCATCACAAGATGTCTCAAAAGCCAAAATATATCTATCTTTCATTTGGGTTCCTCTTCATGATCACAGCATCCTCTATGGGATCGTGATAGTAGTTCTTCCTCCGTGCAATTTCTTCAAAATGCATTTTTTTGTATAAGCCTTGGGCCGGTTGATTGGACACGCGCACTTCTAAGAAAATCTCTTTTTGGTCCGGCAACTGCGCGAGTAACTGCTGAGCTAGGCCTTGGCCTTGAAAGGCGCGCTTGACCGCAATCTGTAAGACTTCTGCCTCATAGAGAGTTTCTTGAATGGCGACAAACCCAAGGACTTGCCCCTCATCCACAGCTAGGAAATAGAAGATCGATTCCTGCTCTAAATCAGCTTCAATCTGCTCCAACTTCCAGGGACTAGCTTCATAGACATCTTCCAGCACAGCGAGAATAGCAGCCGCATCCTGGACGCTCCCTTTCCTGATTGTTCCTTTCATCATAGGCGCTTGATGTAAGAGGTCGTTGTTTCCGTGTGGTCTTTGAGCCAATTTTCCTCTGCTTCGACCCGTTTCAGATAATTAGGAACAAAATCATGGAGGCTAACAGGCGTTTTTTTGAGACCGAGACGTCCGATTTTCACTGCATCTGGCAAGGTTTCATAGTAAGTAGCACTTGGCAGGCTAGAGGCAATCTGCTCCTTAAAGGCAGTGACTTCTCCGACAAAGGTGACCTGCTCACTCGTCGCTGCATGCTCTAGGACTTCCTCAAATGGAAAATGTCCTTCTGGTGCGATCAGCTGATCATCTTGGTAAAAACCTGCATAAACGTTGTTCCGACGGGCATCCATGACAGGAACTACCAAACCTTCTAGATCATCTGGCACTAGGGCTAATAGGCTCGAAACCCCGACCAATTCAATCCCTAAGGTATGAGCCAAGGTCTTTGCGGTTGCGACTGCAATGCGCAGCCCAGTGTAGCTCCCAGGACCTTCTGCCACCACGACGCGGTCCAAGTCCTTGGGTGTCAAGTCGACTTGTTGCATCAAAAAATCGATGACCGGCATCAAGGTGATACTATGATTTTTTTTAATAGTTAATGTTGTTTCTGCAAGTAGAGCCTCATCTTCTAAAATCGCTACAGAAAGAGCCTTACTCGAGGTATCAAATGCTAATAATTTCATTTCCTACTCCTCTTGAACTGGATTATATTATACTACAAATTCCCTTCAAATCCCAGCGAAACTCTCCTCTAGAGCGCAGGATTTTCCTATCCAAAACCGCTCAAAAGCTTCTCTATTATAGGTCTTTGCCTCTCTGACTTTTCCAGTCTATCTTTTACTTACAGGCGAATTTATGATATAATGATAATTAATTGTATCGAATCAGGTCCACTAGTTGCGAGTAGGAAACTCTAGTGATTGCACTCCTTCGCAGCTAACAAATAGACCGAAATAATGAAAGGAAAATTACTTCATGATTTACAAAGTTTTTTATCAGGAAACAAAAGACCGCAACCCTCGTCGTGAAACCACGCATGCACTTTATCTCGATATTGATGCACCAAATGAACGCGAAGGACGCATCCAAGCTCGTCAATTGGTTGAAGCAAACACAGATTTCAACATTGAATTTATCACACCACTTTCTGAGCAACACCTTGCTTACGAGAAAGAGTCAGGTGCTTTTGAACTAACGGAGTACTAATCCATGGCTTATACCTTAAAACCTGAAGAAGTTGGTGTATTTGCCATTGGTGGACTTGGAGAGATCGGGAAAAATACCTACGGGATCGAATACCAAGATGAAATCATCATTGTCGATGCCGGGATCAAATTTCCAGAAGATGACCTCCTTGGGATCGACTATGTAATCCCAGATTACTCTTATATCGTTGATAATATCGATCGCGTCAAAGCGGTCCTCATTACCCATGGACACGAAGACCACATCGGTGGGATTCCTTTCCTTTTGAAGCAAGCCAATGTCCCTATCTACGCAGGACCTTTGGCACTCGCCTTGATCCGTGGAAAATTAGAAGAGCACGGTCTTCTTCGTGATGCCAAACTCTACGAAATCAACCAAAACACTGAGCTTCAATTTAAAAATCTTAAAGCAACCTTCTTCCGTACGACTCACTCGATTCCAGAACCTTTGGGAATTGTGATTCACACCCCTCAAGGAAAGATTGTCTGTACCGGAGACTTCAAATTTGACTTCACACCTGTTGGGGAACCGGCTGACCTCCATCGTATGGCGGCCCTTGGGGAAGAAGGCGTTCTCTGTCTGCTTTCAGACTCAACCAACGCGGAAATCCCAACCTTTACTAACTCTGAAAAAGTGGTTGGCCAATCCATCATGAAGATCATCGAAGGCATCCATGGGCGCATCATTTTTGCCTCCTTTGCTTCGAATATCTTCCGTCTCCAACAAGCAGCTGAGGCAGCTGTCAAGACCGGTCGCAAGATCGTTGTCTTTGGACGCTCGATGGAAAAAGCCATCGTCAATGGAATTGAGCTTGGCTATATCAAGGTCCCTGCTGGAACCATTATCGAGCCAAATGAGATCAAAGACTATGCGGCCAATGAAATCCTGATCATGTGTACAGGAAGCCAAGGAGAGCCAATGGCAGCCCTCTCTCGGATTGCCAACGGAACGCACCGCCAAGTGCAACTCCAACCAGGAGATACCGTGATCTTCTCTTCTAGTCCGATTCCTGGAAATACAACCAGTGTGAATAAATTGATCAATACGATTTCTGAAGCGGGTGTCGATGTCATCCACGGGAAGATCAACAACATCCATACTTCTGGACACGGGGGGCAACAAGAACAAAAACTTATGCTCCGCTTGATCAAACCAAAATACTTCATGCCTGTCCATGGTGAATACCGGATGCAGAAGATCCACGCAGGACTTGCGCGTGATTGCGGAGTAGAAAAAGACAATATCTTCATCATGAGTAATGGTGATGTCCTCGCTCTTACAGCCAACTCTGCTCGGATCGCAGGAAGTTTTAACGCCCAAGATATCTATGTCGATGGAAACCGCATCGGTGAAATCGGTGCTGCCGTCCTTCGTGACCGGAGAGACCTTTCTGAAGATGGTGTCGTGCTTGCTGTTGCGACTGTTGACTTCAAATCGAAGATGATCCTGGCTGGGCCAGACATCTTGAGCCGTGGTTTTATCTACATGCGTGAATCAGGAGATCTGATTCGTGAAAGCCAACGCATTCTCTTCAATGCTATTCGTATCGCCTTGAAGAACAAAGATGCCAATATCCAAACCGTCAATGGTGCGATTGTTAATGCCCTTCGTCCATTCTTATACGAGAGCACGGAACGTGAACCTATCATTATCCCTATGATTCTCACACCAGATGACGAAAATTAAAAAACAACCAGTTGAAACCACTGTTTCAACTGGTTTTATGATGACCTTTTGAGGATCAAAAAGAGAGTGGGACAGAAATCGGTAATTCGTTAGAATTCGATTTC
>NZ_JVSR01000059.1:4851-22738 GCF_001069785.1 Streptococcus parasanguinis | reverse complement strand
TTACAGCCCTACTCAACTGTGCGGAGGTGGGACGACGAAATCGAATTCTAGCGAATTACCGATTTCTGTCCCACTCTCTCTATGCCTATCCTATCTTATTCTTCCTTAGACGTAGCAACAAGATTCAAGAAACGATCAAAGTAAGACTTGTTTTGTTTCAAATCCTTTTTCAGTCTTTGTGCCTCTGTCAATTCATCCGTAATCAAGCCATCAATGGGTTGTTGCAAATACTTCGTCAACTTCTGCTTGTCATTGATGGTCCAAACATAGAGCTCTTTTTTCATCTCATGGGCCTGGGTCACCAATTCCTCCTGATAAGAAAAGTCTTCAATCGCAAAGAAGTCGACCGAATCATTCTCAAAGCGACCGAATTGAATGGGAATAACATAGCCAGTCTTGATCTCAGGAGCTTTTTTCTCGACCTTTTCCATGACCGACAGATCCAAAGACATGGCCGGATAGTCTTTTTCAACCCCCAGCTCCCTCATTTTCTGGACAAAGAGATCCACATAATTAGCAGGCTCTCCACCATGGGGCTTAAGCTCGACTAACAACTTCATGTTCAATTCTTTGGCCCGTTTAACATATTCTTCAAAAGAAGGGATATGACTCGTGTGACCATCCTGCTGAATCTTGAGGCCTTGCACCTCAGCTAGGGTCATATCTTTCACATCCTTGTCCACCCCAGCAAGGCGCTTGAGATTGTAGTCATGCATGACGACAAATTGATGGTCCTTGGTGAGAAGAATATCCATCTCTGCATAAGCCGCCTTTCCCTTGGCTGCTGCTTCTAGGGCTTCCAGGGAATTTTCTACCCCTTTAGAGACATCGCCACGATGGGCGATGAGCTTGATCTGATCATTGACTTTTAGGGTTGCCAGTTCAAAAGCTGAAATCCCCGATTGCAGCACGAGAAAGACCACTGTCAGAGCAAAGAGCCCCTTCATCTTTCGACTGCCTTTGGAGTGCATGACCGATCGGCTCGGTACTTCCCATGCAGAATCCAAGATGATGCCGAGCGATCCCACCTTTGTCAAGACTGTAAAAATAAACAGGAAGGTCCGAATCAAGACCAAAAAGATGGTCTCCACCCAGAAATACTGCCCCTCTTTATCGATCACCGTCAAGGTAAAGACCAGACCCAAGACCAGCAAAATCCCTAGAAAGGTTAAGAGAAACTCAAAGGACAGAATTCTCCATAAGAGACGAAAGCTTCCTCTTTTGGTCATGCTCCAGCTTTTTTTCAAGGCACGACCAAATGGCAGCTCCTCTACCACTAGGTTAGGAACCGTATAGATGAGGCGAAGATTGAGATAGATAAAGGTAAGCTGCACCACTAAGAGCCCGATGGAGCCCATCGTAGTCTTTTCAAACTCCCCTGTGATAAAGGTTGGAATAAAAAGCCCATCTGTCAGGGTCGATCCAATCAAAACCCCTGCGACAGGCAAGGTCAAAAGGAGATAGAGCAGAAAGTAAAGCAGGTTTCTCCCCGCTAGATCCTTCAAGCGACCAAATGATTGGCCTAACACCTTTTTAAAGGACAAGTGCCGATCGGTTCGCGACAGGTAAATAACCGAAATCAGGGTCCGCATTTCCAGCATAAACAAGAAAGCAAAGACCATGATAAAGACCAAAAGAGCCAGCAAGCTCAAGGGATGGCTCATCACAGAGACCAAGTTGTTCTTATCGATATTGGCCTGACCCGCAAGCAAGACTGCCAGTTGAAAGAGCCAACTCAAGGTCGCAGCCCCAATACCAACGACAAATTGTAGCAAAATCCCAATTGCGATAAAGGACCATTTGTTGCGCCAGATCAAGTAAAAGGCCCCCTTCAGGTCCTGCCAGTAAGTCCGTTTCATCTCAATCCCTTTCCTTTCTTTTATTCCCTTAGAATAGCGGAAAAGCCCTCCCTTGTCAATGACTTGCACAAGAAAAAGGCTGGGAAACCCAACCTTTTCTGATCATTCAGCTAAGAGCACTTCTTTGATGGTTTGTTTTTGGAGTTTTCTGTTGGATAGATAAAAGAGGCTTTCGTAAACCACAGTAAAACCAAGCAAGGTCCAAAAGCACACATTCCCATCAAAGTGATGCTCAATCTTTTCAGGAACCGTATCTTTGATCACACCGATCAAAATTTCCATGATGCCATATTGGTAAACCGTCCCAAGAACAAATCCTAAATAAGCCCAAAAACGATAGGGAGCGAGAATATGACTTTGGCATTCACGATCGGTGTAGCCAAAAGCCTTCATAAGAGCCAAGGTTTCCCGACTTTCAGAGACAACAATCCCCAATGACAAAAAGAGAATCGAGAAAGAAAGGATCAAGCCGATCATGATCATCATCGCTTGGATGATGTCATCTGTGTAATCTCTTAAGCCAAAGGACAATTGGACCATGGTCGCAAAACACATAGAGCCAAAGACCACAAAAAACAAGATAGATTTTCTCCCCCATATCAGTGACGAGGACAGCTCTTTTAGGAAGGATTTGTCTTTCTTGGGAGCCCTCTTTCTCCTATTGACCTTGATCGGACTTGGGGACTTTTTCAATAAGCGAAGTGCCGGCGTTTGTAGTTGTCTTCTAGCATACCCAATCGCGAGAAGCATAAAGAAGATCGTTGGTAGGATCACCAAAGCAAGCAAGAGCTGCCAATGAAAATGAATGGTGATTTCTGGCAGGATCCCCTTCTCATTACGGAAGTCATAAAAATGTCCCATCATGAGAAATGAAGTGAAATAGCCAAGAAACGCTCCAGCTCCAAAACTGAGTCCGAAGGCCCAAAACCGTTTAGCTAACTGGCCATTGCTGTATCCCAAAGCCTTTAAAATCCCTAATTGTTCCTTGTGGTCATCAACAAATTGTTTGATATAAAAACACATGAGAAGGACCGACGTCAAGGACAAGACGACTCCACTGACCATGGCCACCATCCAAGAAAGCGAAACCTGGGCATCATAGTAGGTCTGAATCATGGGATTGGTTTTCGAAATCTCCAACTGCTCGATGTCCAAGTAAAAATTCAAGAAGAGATTGGCCACAAAGACCGCACAAGCCCCAATGATACTGACGACAACTAATTTTCGAATATCTTTTACTGAAAACATAGCTTACCATCCAATCTCATAAGCAGTCTGAGGTTGATCATTGGTCACAACTTCAGTAATCTTGCCACTATTGACACGAATGATGGTTCTGGCCATATCCGCAATATTTTGGTTGTGCGTCACCATAATCAAGGTAAAGCCCAGCTTTTCCTTCAATTTCCAGATATAGTCGAGAATCTTGCGCCCTGTTTCTTCATCGAGAGCTCCCGTCGGCTCATCTAAGAAGAGAATCTCTGGCTTTTTGGCCAAGGCCCGAGCAATGGAGACTCTCTGCTGTTCCCCACCAGACAATTCACTCGGATACTTGTCCAGCTTATCGCCAAGCCCCAAATCCTCGATGATCTGCAAAAAATCATGATTGTTTGCCAGGTCAGCACCCATCTTTACATTTTGTCTAACCGTTAGATTCGGCAATAGATAATACTGCTGGAAAATAAAGGCAATCTTCTCCCGTCTAAAGGCCGTCAATTGAGCATCCGTGAGTTGTGATAAATCTTGTCCTTGAATGAGGATATGCCCCTCGTCTACCTTTTCTAATCCTGATAACACATTTAAGAGAGTTGATTTCCCCGATCCAGAAGGACCGAGGATCACCACATCATCCTTGTCTTGAATCTGCAAATCAATCCCTTTTAAAACCTTAGTTTGCCCGTAACTTTTGTGAACATTTTTTAGTTGAATCATTTCTTTCCTACCATTTCTTTGATGAGAGATTGACAAACCTCTGTCAGTAATCCAATCACTTCTTCCATGCCGAACTGATAAATGCCAGAAGCAACCATAGAGGCCATCCCGTGCGAGTAGATAAATAGATGCTGGTACAAGCGACCAGCCTCCTCTACAGTCAAAGGATAGTCTGCAACGATCGAATCCAGAACCAATTGGTAACTATGATCCTTCATGGGAAGAAAATCTTGAAAGCGACGAATCGGCTCTTTGCTAGGATTTTGGAAAAGCAACTGAAAAAGTTGGGGCTCTTTTGAGGCGAAAAGGATATAAGCAACCCCGACAGATCGAAAAGGTTTCTCATCTTCTAAGGCCTTGCGAATATACTCTACCACCACCATCTCCGCAGCACCAATAACCTCTGCTTGTAACTCAGACATATTAGCAAATTGCCCAAAAATGACTCTCGGTGTGGCTCCCAGTTTCTCCGCTAATGCTCGAGCCGTTAAACTAACCATGCCCTCTTCTCTCACCAATTGTAAAGCTGTCCCAATCATAGCCTCTTTACTGAATTTAACCTTTGGTGGCATAAGACTCCTTTCACGCAACATTTGTTGCGCAACACTTGTTGCATAAAGAATACCATAAAAAAGAAAGACTTGTCAAGAAAAATCTGAAAACAACAAAACAAAAAACCAGACCACCGATAAGAGTGAAATCTGGTTTACTAACAAGATTCTAAGGCAAATCATTTCCCGCCGCCAAGTAGATTTGATACCATTCCTTGCGCGTCAAAGTGACTGTTGCTGCCTCCCCTGCTTCTAGGACATGTTGGAGCTTGGTCGTTCCGATGACAGCCTGCATCTTACCTGGATAGCGAAGGACCCAGGCAAGGGCGATAGCTGTCGGAGTGACCTGGTATTTTTTCGCCAAGTCATTGAGGACGTGATTGAGGGCCGCAAACTCTTCTTCGCCGACAAAATTCCCCTTGAAGTAGCCATGCTGGAGGACAGACCAAGCTTGAATCACCGTATCGGTTAAGCGACAATACTCAAAGACACTGCCATCTCGCACGGCTGCTTTTGGCCCTTCCATATTGACATGAAAACCAGCTTCAAAGCTCGGTGTAAAGGCTGCACTCAACTGCAACTGGTTGACCTTGAGAGGTTGTTTGACAGCCGTCTTAAGCAATTCCATCATCATAGGATTTTGATTGGACACCCCAAAATGACGGACCTTGCCCGCTTGCTCCAAGTGATCAAAAGCTGCCGCCACTTCTTCAGGCTCCATGAGGGCATCCGGTCGGTGAAGGAGAAGACTATCTAAGCGCTCAATCTGGAGACGCTCAAGAATACCGTCGACGGAGTCCAAAATATAGTCCTTAGAAAAATCAAAATAGGTAAAGCCGTCTTTGCGAATCCCACACTTGGACTGAATCCACATCTGGTCCCGAAGATCCGGACGACGCTTGAGAAGCTTACCCAGCAGGACCTCACACTGGCCATCGCCATAGATATCCGCTAAGTCAAAAGTGTTGATCCCAATCGACAAAGCTGCCTCTACCAAGGCCTCCACCTCGTCTTCACTCATCTGACTGATCCGCATCATCCCAAGGACAATCGTGGACAGACGCTCATTTTCAGCAAACTCAATATAGTTCATGTCCGCCTCCTTTTCTGTAGTTCTATTGTAGTGAAAAGGCTTGCAAAAGTCAATTTTCATTCAAAAAGCCCCCAGCAATCACTGAGGGCTTGACTGATTAGCGATAGCTAAGAGCACGTTTGATGGTCTTCCATGGTCCGAGGTCATCGGTCTGGAGGATTAAGCTCGCATAGATTCGAGCGATGAGCACTGTTCCCACGATGGTAAAGAGGACCGCAATTCCCAATGAAGCCCAAGATTCAAGACCAGTCGCATAGCCATTGATAGTACGGAAAGGCATGAAGAAGGTGGAAATGAAAGGAATGTACGAACCGATCTTCAATAAGAAGATATCACCGGCACTTCCCAAGGTGGTTACCCCAAGGAAGCTAAAGATAACTAACATCATTAGTGGCGAAATCGCTTTTCCTGAATCTTCAGGTCGTGCAACTGTGGAGCCTAAGAAGGCAGAGAGCACCACATACATAAAGATCCCAAGGATAATGAAGAAGACGGTATTGAGCGAGATCGCTTCTGCTAGGTGTTGGGTAATCGGAGAGTTTGGAGCGAGAATATCCTTGACAACTGGGATATCTGCTCTAAAGATCCAAACAGCTACTAAACCAATCACATAGACAAAAATATGAGTAAAGATCACTCCGAAGAGTCCGAGCATGCGTGCGAAGAAATAGTCGGTTGCTTTGATACTAGAGAAGACCACTTCCATGATCTTAGTTCCCTTTTCACTAGCCACTTCTTGGGCTGTGATACTCGAGTAGAAGATCAAAATCATATAAAGCAACATTCCTAGACCACCTGCAACCATGGTTTGCACCATTTTCAAGCCTTCTTTTTTCTCATCAATTTTTTCTTTGAGAGAAACCTGTTGAGACAAGGCTGTCAGCTGCTCTTTGCTTAGATTGGCACGCGCTAGATTGATCCCTTGTTGGACCTGGCTTAATTTCGCAGCGACAAGGCTTTTCAATTCCATTTTCATGGCTTGATCACCCACATAAGTAGCTTCTAGCTGGCCATCTTTTTCATCGACCGTTAGGTAAGCAGCGGCTTTCTCATCCTTGATGGCTTTTTTAGCTGCAGCTTCATCTTTGTAGTCCAAGGTCAAGCCATCAGTTCCTTTGAGACTTTCTTTGACAGCTGGAACTTCTGTCACCAAGGCCACTTGGTTTTTGGCATCTGTAGAAGAACCTGTCAGATAACCGATTCCAATGCTCAATCCTAAAAAGAGGAAGGGACCGAAGACCATGAAGAGGAAACTCCATGATTTCACTTGTCTGATATAGGTTTCTTTCATTACGACAAACATCTGTTTCATACTTCTACTCCTGATTCAAGTTTAAAGATCTCATCAATAGTTGGGGCTTGGTGGTCAAAGGTTGCTAGGTAGTGGCCATTGGTCAAGCGGTCAAATAATTCTGGACCAGCTGATGCATCATCCAAGATCAACTTCCACGTCCCTTGCTTGGTCATGCTGACCTTGGTCACGTGTGGCAGGGCTTCTAGCTCTTCTTTGCTAAAGTCGTTTGAGACAAAGAGGCGAGTCTTGCCATAGCTATTCCGGACCTCTTGGACAGGCCCTGAAAGGACAACCGAACCATCACGGATCATTAGAATATCATCACACAACTCTTCAACATTGGTCATGACGTGGTCAGAAAAGATAATGGTTGCCCCACGCTCTTTTTCTTCAAAGATGACCTGCTTGAGCACTTCTGTATTGACCGGATCCAAGCCACTAAAGGGTTCATCTAATATGATCAATTTAGGCTCATGGATCAAGGTGATGATCAGTTGCACCTTCTGTTGGTTCCCTTTTGAGAGACTCTTGATTTTATCGGTCAATTTTCCTTTTACTTGGAGTTTTTCCATCCAGGTCGGTAATTTTTCCTTGACCTCAGCAGTGCTCATTCCTTTTAAGGCAGCCAAATAGCGGACCTGCTCAAAAATCGTGAGTTTTGGCATAAGACTACGTTCTTCTGGCAAATAGCCAATTTCCTTGTAGGTTTCTTGGGTGATCGCTTTGCCACCTAGGCGAATCTCGCCGCTGTAGTCCAAAAAGCGCAAGATACTGTGGAAAATAGTTGTTTTCCCGGCCCCATTTTTCCCAACTAAGCCAAGGATATGCCCTTGTTGAGCTGTCAGATCTACTCCGAAGAGAACCTGCTTATTCCCAAAGCTTTTTTCTAAATTTCTAATTTCTAACATGGATGACTCCTCTACTCTTTATAATAACGTTTGGTAATCTTGTACTGAGAGACCAAGATATAGACATAAATCAGTGATACCACTACTAATGCTAACAAGATATCTGTATGGAAAGCAATGCCAACTAAGAATATCGCAATTAAGGAAATCGGCAAGATATAATTGCTTAACTTAATGATAATTTCATAGTTTTCCTCGTAGCTAATCTGCTTTTCTGCTTCATCCATCATACTCATCATAAATTCACGCACTTCCTTGGCATTGGCATTGCGGGGAATCGGTTTTCCATAAATCAGATGGAAGGTCTTGCGAAAGAAGATATCCGATAGGAAAAATAGGGCAATCAAGACAAGAAAGAGATAGAGCATGGTAAAGTCTCCAAAGATAAAAGCCAAGTGCCCTGTGGAAGGTCTATCCATATACACCCATTGACTATAAAAGATGATGACTAAAAAGTATGGCAAGATCATGACTCCTTTAAAAATGGTCGCTAACCCAAACAGTTTTTCCTTCTGGATGTCATAGTGATAGGCTTCCTCTTCGTCTTCTATCTGGAGCATTTTTTGATGGACTTTTCTCGCGCTTATTAGTAAGGCTATCGTGACCATAAACACGATAAGAAACAAAAGTATTGAACCCCAAAGGAGTCCTTCTTTACTAAAGAAGGATTGGATTTCAAGGGGTTTTTCGGATCCGAACATGCCTGTCAAAAAACCAATGACTCCTCCAATCAAGCCGGAAACTGTAATGATTCCGACATTTCTCCAAAACCGGTAACGAGCGGATCGTTCTTGTTGTTGCTTTTTCATATTATTCTTCTCCCTCTACTAGACTAAAGACATTCTCCACTGGTTCATTGAAGATCTGGGCAATGGTCATGGCGATAATGACAGAAGGTGTATACTCACCACGTTCCAAGAGACTGATGGACTGGCGCGAGACCCCTGCTAGCTTGGCTAGCTCGGATTGGTTGAGTCCATCACGCGCCCTCAGCTCTTTCAATCGATTTTTTAAAATCATGGCATCAGCCCCCTTATAGTTGAATACCTTGAATATCTTCGATACGGACTAACTTGGTTTCCCTCTGTTGTTTATGAATCACACGGGTCAGTTTGACCCAATCTTCATCGATATCTATAATTTCATACTCAAATCCAACACCATCTACTGTAACAGTGGCCGTTTGGCCTTTCAATTCTTCTAAAAGTCTAGACATGTCTTGATTTCCTTTCACTTGTTTTTCTAATCGTCTGATGCGTCTGTTCAATCCTTTTATCTTCTTTTCTGAGCTTGCATAAACGATAACCAGAAAAGGGATAAATAGAATCCATATGGCTCCCATAAGAAACCTCCCCTTCTTTCAACTAAAAACATTGTAACACTTCTTTTTCTTTTTGACAAGCATATTTGTCAAAAAAATAAAAAATATTTGTCAAAAATAAAAATATGGTTGACAAGATCATTTGAGGTAAGAAATAAAAGGCCCGCATTTGCGCACCTTTTAGCGTTCCTTTTTCCATTGACAAGCTCTGTAAGAAATTTTTATAATGAAGAAAATACTACTAAGGAGGATCTACATGACGATTCGTTCAGCTCAACCAAAAGATATTCCTGCTTTGCTTGGTCTCTTAGAACAAATTCTTTCCGTTCACCACCAAGCCCGTCCCGATATTTTCAAAGAAAGTGGCGGAAAATATAGTGAAGAAGAATTGAAAAAGTTAATGACGCAAGAGCAGACACCGATTTTCGTCTACGAAAATGCGGATGACCAGATCCTAGGACATCTCTTCATCACCATTAAAGAAGTCTCTGACAATCCTGTGCTTCATCCGATAAAAACCCTCTTCATCGAAGACTTGTGTGTCGATCAAGCAGCGCGTGGACAAAAGATCGGTGATCAACTTTATCAATTCGCTGTCAGCTATGCCAAGGAAATCGGCTGCTACAACCTGACTCTTAATGTCTGGAATGACAATGAAGGAGCCCTTCGCTTCTATCAAAGACAGGGCATGAAACCTCAAGAAACGGTCATGGAAACCATCTTGTAAAATGAATTTTAAAAACCGTTGATGAGTCATCAACGGTTTTTTCTATACACATTTTAACGTACTTCTGCATTGACTTTTTCTTCAAGTGATGCTTGGATTTTTTCCATGTAGCGTGCGACTTCCTCATCCGTCAAGCTATCTTCTGGATTTTGGAAGGTCAAGCTGTAGGCCATAGACTTCATGCCAAGTCCTAGTTTTTCACCGGAGAAGACGTCAAAGAGTTTGATATCTGTTAAGCGTTTCACGCCAGCAGATTGAATCGCATCAACCACTTCTTGGTGAGTCACTTCTGCTTTGAGGAGAAGGGCGATATCACGGCTCACTGCTGGGAATTTGGTGATTTCCACAAAGGCTGCGGCTGGTTGAAGAGCTGCTTCAATAGCAGATAAGTTCAATTCCGCCACATAGGTTTCTGGGATATCATAAGCCTTAGCTGTTACAGGGTGGACTTGTCCCAAGACCCCAATCACCTGGTCACCAAGTGAGATCAAGGCTGTCCGCCCTGGGTGGAGACTCTTGATTTCAGAAGTTGCTGTATAAGTCACACCAAGACCCAAGCGAGCAAAGAGGGCTTCAAGGATTCCCTTAGCATAGAAGAAGTCAACTGGAACAGCTGCAGTTTGGAAGTCTTTTTCAGCGACTAGGCCAGTTAAAGCAAAGGCAAAGCTGTTGATTTCGTTTGGTAAGTCTTCTTTTGGATTTCCTGTCTGTTCAAAGACTTTCCCGATCTCGTAGAGGGCCAAATCTTTGTTCTTGCGAGCGACGTTATAAGCTACGGTATCTAAGATCCCTGAGATCATATTTTGACGTAGGACTGAACGATCCACAGTCATTGGCCACATAAGCTCTGTTAAGTTGCTTGGTGATGTAGCGAACTCCACTGCTTTTTCAGGAGTTGTCAGGGCGTAAGTGATGATTTCAGTCAAGCCTGCTCCTTCAGCAATAGTGCGAACTTGGCGACGCAATTTTTGAGTCACTGTCAATTCACCTGCGGTCCCGTCATCTTTTGGAAGGGTTGCTGGTAATTTGTCATAACCATAAATCCGAGCGATTTCCTCAAAGAGGTCCGCTTCGATGGTGATGTCCCAACGGCGACGTGGAACGCTGACAGTAAAGGCTTCAGCGTTTCCAGAAAGGCCAAATCCAAGGCGACGGAAGACATCTTCGACATCGGCATAAGTAAGATCAGTCCCAAGGACACGGTTAACGTCTGCAAGGGTAGAAGAAACTTCCACATCAGAAGTATCGAGCTGGCCTGCTGAAACGACTCCCTTGCGAACAGTGGCACCTGCAAGCTCTGCAATCATGCTCGCTGCCGCATCAAGGGCTTCATTGACGGTTGCCACATTGATCCCTTTTTCAAAACGTGAAGATGATTCAGAACGAAGGTTAAGGCGACCGCTAGTCTTACGGATCGATTTGCCATTGAAGACAGCTGCTTCAAGGACAACACGAGTAGATTTTTCAGAGATTTCTGTAGCCTCTCCACCCATGACACCTGCGAGGGCCACTGGTTTGTCAGCTACTGTAATCACAAGGTCACTCGTTTCCAACTCACGTTCTTCCCCATCCAAGGTTACTAATTTTTCACCTGCACGCGCTTCACGCACACGGATCTCGCTTCCTTCAAAGGTATCCAAGTCAAAGGCATGCATAGGTTGACCAAAGTAAAGCAGGATATAGTTGGTTACATCGACCACATTGTTGATCGGACGGATACCTTCATTCATGAGGAGGTTTTGCAACCATTGTGGACTTGGGGCGATGGTTACATTGTCCAAGATACGAGCCGCATAATAAGGAGCTTTGTCTGTGTCTATGCTGACAGAAAGTGCATCGGCTGCAGCTTGGTCTGTTTCAGTCAACGTAAAGTCTTTGAAATTGACTGCCTTATCATAGATGGCTGCTACTTCGTGCGCTACCCCACGCATAGAAAGAGCGTCTGCACGGTTTGGAGTGATGGAAAGTTCGATGATTTCATCATCCAAGTCGAGGTAAGAGAAGACTTCTTCTCCAGGAACAGCATCTTGAGGCAAGATTTGGATGCCGTCTGCAAATTCTTTTGGTACAACAGAGTCAGAAATACCCAACTCACCCAAAGAACAGATCATCCCAAGGGATTCCAAGCCACGGATTTTCCCTTTTTTAATCTTGTAGTTGTCCGCGATGCGAGCACCTGGAAGAGCCACCATCACCTTGATGCCTGCACGCACATTTGGTGCTCCACATACGATTTGACGGGCTTCTTCTTCACCCACATTGACTTGGCAGACATGCAAGTGTGTTTCTGGCACATCTTCACAAGACAAGACTTCTCCAACGACAATTTTTGAGAGACCAGCAGCAGGTGATGCCACACCTTCTACCTCGATCCCTGTGGTTGACATTTTTTCAGCCAACTCTTCTGATGGCACATCCACGTCCACCAATTGTTTTAACCATTTATATGATACTAACATAATTCTGATCGTAAGATCCCACTAGGTGAGACCTTTTCAATTCCTTTCTCTCAATTTGGACCCACAATTAAGCTTGCGGATTCTCCTTCAAATGCTTGCGCAGCAACCAGTCTGTATCCACGGTTTCCCCTGTGATAAAGTGGTGCTCGCTAAACCGTTCAAATCCGAATTGTTTGTAAAAGTTTTGGGCCTTAAAATTTCGTTCCCAGACACCCAGCCAGGCCCACTCAAAGCCCCGGCTCTTGGCTTGATCCAGCGCAAAGCTAAACATTTCCTTGCCAAAACCAGCCCCATGCCATTCCTTTTTGACATATATCCGTTGGATCTCAAAGGACTTGTCCATCTCTACTGGCTCGGTCTGCGCCTGACCCCAGTTGATCTTGAGAAAACCACAAATTTCCTGATTGTGATCAAGGACAAAATAGGTCTCTGATTCCGGGTCTGCCAAATCCTTTTGGATCTGCTCTAGCGATAAAACCGTCTGGTAGTAATCTTCCATATCGGCATCCGAGATGTAGGGACCAAAGGTATCCCCGTAGGTTTCCACCTCTAATTCCCTTAAAATTTGAAATTCATTCGGCTTAACTTTTACTAACATAATTATTTAAATTGTTCTGAAAAACGGATATCCCCTTGATAGAAGCCACGTATATCATTGATTCCGTAACGAAGCATAGCCACACGCTCTTGACCAAGTCCAAAGGCAAATCCTGAATAAACTGTTGGGTCAATACCACTCATCTCAAGGACGCGTGGGTGAACCATACCGGCTCCCATGATTTCAATCCAACCAGTTTTCTTACATACGTTACATCCAGCTCCACCACATTTGAAGCAAGAAACGTCTACTTCAACTGATGGCTCGGTAAATGGGAAGTAAGAAGGACGCAGACGGATTTGACGTTCTGCACCAAACATCTTTTGCACGATCAATTGAAGCGTTCCTTGAAGGTCTGCCATTGAGATGTTCTTCCCAACGACCAAGCCTTCGATCTGATGGAATTGGTGGCTGTGGGTCGCATCATCTGTATCCCGACGGAAAACACGCCCTGGAGAGATCATCTTCAATGGTCCCTTGCTAAAGTCATGCGCATCCATCGCCCGCGCCTGTACTGGTGAGGTATGGGTCCGAAGCAAGATTTCTTCTGTGATATAGAAGGTATCCTGCATATCCCGCGCTGGGTGATCTTTAGGCAGATTCATGCGTTCAAAGTTGTAGTAGTCTTGCTCCACTTCAAAGCCGTCCACGACTTGGTAGCCCATCCCGATAAAGATATCTTCGATTTCTTCACTGGTTTGGGTCAAGATATGACGGTAACCACTAGCAACCGGACGACCAGGAAGCGTCACATCGATGCTTTCGCTAGCTAGTTTCGCTTGGACTTTCTTTTCTTCCAAGAGTTTGGTTGTTTCTTCAAAGGCAGCCGTCAAGACATCGCGGGCTTCATTGACGTGTTTCCCGATAACCGGACGCATCTCAGCAGAGACATCTTTCATCCCTTTGAGGATCTCAGTCAGAGATCCTTTTTTCCCAAGGACAGAGACCCGTAGTTCTTGCAATTCTTTTTCATTTTCAGCAGAGATCTGCTTCAAAGCTGCCAGCGTTTCTTCACGAAGCGCTTTTAATTGTTCTTCAATCGTTGACATATTTCCTCCATCATGGTCCAACTACAGACATAGAAAAAACCACGCACCAACACCCACATTCGGAGCGTTGACACGCGGTACCATCCGTTTTTTATCCGTAAACCAGACCTTAATTTCTAAATCCTTTACGCAAGTGAATTCACTCAGCTTTCATGCAAAGAGCTTTCAGTCACGGCTCTTCTCCCTGTCGCACTTCCCTTGAGATACTAGTCTTGCAGATTTCTATTCAATTACTACATAGTTTATCAGATTTTTAGTTAAAAAACAAGTTAGATGAGACTAATTCAATAGAAAAAGGAACAAGAGGCAGGGCACTATCTATTTGCCTTGTCTGTTTCATCTGCATGCCTTTTCAATAGAAGAGTGGCTGCTTGGTTAAAACCATCACACCAGTTATACCATTTTGCTTCATACTCATCTTGAGGCAAGATACGATGTTTTAAATCCAAAACAGAGGTTATCTTTCTTCCCTCACAAGCTTGCGCATAGAGAGCATACAACTCATCGCCACCATCTCTATCAAACTCAGCAGAAATCGTATCCCGACCTGCCAATAAAGCCTGATAAGCCCTGTGATGCCCGTCTGTAATCAAGAAGCCATTTCCAAATGCAAGAACACTAATTGGATCCACATTGATGATGTCTGCCGACTGATCCAGCATCTGGATAGCTTGTAACTTCTTTTCTGATAAATATAGTTGGGTCGGATGAAGATCTGTTATCTTGACTTCCATTTCTTTCTCCTCTACCAAGAGTATAAAAGTTGGTTCTGGGCACTGGTAGACATTTTCAAAGGTCACGATTTAAAGACCTGCCAAAGCCAAATTCCCCCGCCATTCTTGTTATTCGTTTTCTTTTTATTTAATGACTTGTCCAGCATCTTTCAAGACAGATTCTGGAATAGTAATACCCAATTCATCTGCGACTTTTTTATTGATGACAGATTTTCCTTGGCTAAAGATTTCAACAGGCGTGTCTGCAGGTTTTTGGCCTTTCAAAATTTTCGCAGCCATTTTACCAGTTGCTACTCCAAGATCATGTTGGTCGACAACGACTGAACCAAGACCACCAGCTTCTACCATAGCTGTCGCACTTGGGAAGATTGGTTTTTTAGCTGTTTTGTTTGCTTCGACAACTGTTGAGAAGGCTGAAGCGATGGTATTGTCGATTGGAACCCAGATGGCATCGACTTTACCAGTCATGACAGAAACTGTTGAAGCAACTTCGTTTGTTGAAGGTACAGAGTAAGGAATCACCTTGAAGCCTGCTTTTTCAGCTAATTTTGTAAATTCTTCTACTTGAGATTTGGAATTATCTTCACTGGTTGAGTACAGGATCCCAATAGTTTTCACGTTTGGAGTCAACTCTTTGATCAATTTCAACTGTTGCTCAGTTGGATTATGGTCAGATACCCCAGTGATATTGCCACCTGGTTTTTTCAAATCTTTGACCAAGTTTGCGCCGACCGGATCAGTGACAGCTCCCATAACGATTGGTTTGTCTTTGGTTGCACTAGCCAAACCTTGAGCAGATGGAGTTGCAATTCCAATCAAGACTTGGTTATCCTTGTCTACCAATTGTTTACTCATGGTTGCAACTTTGTTTTGGTCGCCTTCTGCATTGAGGAAATCAATGTCCACTTTGTCTTTGTCATAACCTTCTTCAGCTAAACCATCTTGAATCCCCTTGTAGATCAAATCAAGCGAAGGGTGGCTGACCAACTGCAAGACCCCAACTTTAGCCTTTTCATTGCTGCTTGCTGCCTTGTTGTCTTTGCCTGCTGTAGCTGAATAGATCGCTGTCCCAATGACTGCTGCTGCAATCAAACCAATAATTCCCATTAAACGTTTATTTTTCATTTTTAATACCTCTTCTATTTTTATTTTCTTCTTTTTTTCCATCATCTAAAGACTGCGACGCCATCGTTTCTTCATTTCTTTTCTCCCTTCTCATCTAAAACAAAAAACACGCCCACACATAGCAAAAGCTATGTGAGGACGTGTCATCGCGGTGCCACCTCACTTATGGGAAAAGGATAGTCTCCCCCATATCTCTGTCTTGTCTAGCAACAAGTTGCACGATAAGGTGTGCCAACCGAATTTTTATTGTTTCAAATTCATCTCATCATTAGTCCAATTTCATAAACTGCCGCTACCCACTCTCAGCAACCGTGGGCTCTCTTGAAACTTTCATTTACTACTTTTCTAATTTCTTACATTTTAAAGTTTTCTTTCAAAAATGTCAATACTTTTTCTGCATTTTTTTGAAAACGTTCGCATTTTCTATTTAACAGCCCCTAGCTTCTTTCTGGGATTTCCTCTCTAATTTTGATATAATTTACTAGAATAAACGCTAGAATGATGAGGAATCCCATGTCTTTTGATGGATTTTTTTTACACCATATGGTGCAAGAATTGAAGGCCCAACTCTTGAGTGGCCGCATTCAAAAAATTAACCAACCCTTCGAGCAAGAATTGGTGCTCCAAATCCGAGGCAATCGAAAAAACCAAAAACTCTTGCTCTCTGCCCATTCTGTCTTCGGACGGATCCAACGGACCCAGACCAACTTTGAAAATCCTGCCTTTCCCAATACCTTTATTATGGTTATGCGCAAATATCTTCAAGGCGCTGTCATTGAAGGGATTGAGCAAATGGAGAACGACCGGATTCTTGAAATCCGTGTCTCCAATAAAAACGAAATTGGAGATGCCATTTCTGTCAGCCTCATGATCGAAATCATGGGCAAGCACAGTAATATTATTCTCCTGGACCGCACCAGCAATAAAATCATCGAAGCCATTAAACATGTCGGTTTCTCACAAAATAGCTACCGGACCATTCTCCCTGGATCAACCTATGTAGCTCCTCCGAAAACCGACGCGGTCAATCCTTTTACAATTGGAGATGAAGACCTTTTTGCCCTTCTTCACAAGGAAGAGTTAAGCCCAAAAAACCTTCAAAAATGTTTCCAAGGTTTGGGGCGAGATACGGCTCAAGAATTAGCCAAGCGACTTGAGACGGATGAAAAATTAAAAACCTTCCGTGCCTTTTTCGAGGCACCTTCTGAGCCACGCCTAACGACCAAATCCTTCTCGGCTATCCCCTTTGCGGATGCGTCGAGTCAAACATTTGAGACACTTTCAGATCTGCTGGATGACTATTACCGAGACAAGGCTGAGCGCGATCGGGTGCAACAACAGGCCAGTGAATTAATCCGCAAGGTTGAAAACGATCTTGAAAAGAACCGGAAAAAATTAGCCAAGCAAGAAGCGGAGTTAGCGGCGACCGACAATGCGGAAGAATTCCGCCAAAAAGGAGAATTGTTGACAACCTTCCTCCATCAGGTACCAAACGACCAAGACCAGGTTGTTTTGGATAATTACTATACCAATGAACCGATCACCATCCAACTCAATAAGGCCCTGACCCCCAATCAAAATGCCCAACGCTACTTCAAACGCTACCAGAAGTTAAAAGAAGCCGTCAAACATTTGACCATCCTCATTCAAGAAACCAAGGAAACTATTTCTTATCTTGAAACGGTTGAAACAGCCCTTTCTCAAGCGAGCCTGGCTGAGGTGGCAGAAATTCGAGAAGAGTTAATCCAGACCGGCTTTATCAAACGGCGCAACCGTGAAAAAATTCATAAACGGAAAAAACCTGAGAAATACCTGGCGAGTGATGGAAAGACTATCATTTTAGTGGGTCGCAATAATCTGCAGAACGATGAACTGACCTTTAAGATCGCTAAGAAAGATGAACTCTGGTTCCATGCAAAAGATATCCCGGGAAGCCACGTCGTCATTACAGGAAATCTCGATCCATCGGATGAAGTGAAGACCGACGCTGCAGAGTTGGCGGCCTACTATTCCAAGGCCCGTCTCTCAAACCTGGTCCAAGTAGATATGATCGAAGCTAAGAAACTCAATAAACCAACTGGTGGAAAGCCCGGCTTTGTCACCTACACAGGCCAGAAGACTCTGCGGGTCACCCCAGAAGAAGAAAAAATCAAAGCCATGAAACTAACGGACTGATTTCAAAAATAAAAGAGAGTGGGACAGAAATCGGTAATTCGTTAGAATTCGATTTCGTCGTC
>NZ_JVSR01000059.1:0-4751 GCF_001069785.1 Streptococcus parasanguinis | reverse complement strand
CGACAATCCAAAAATAATTGAGAGGCTAGGACTTTTGTCCCAGCCTCTTTTTATTCTGCTTTATTGATATCTTCTTTGACCTCATCAACATTGAATTTGGCAAAGAGGTACTGACGGTCTTGAACTGGGAAACGTTGATCCAGCTGATCGATGGCCCCCACCTCAACAATCCCTTCTGAGATGACAAAATCCATGACATGACCACCAAAGGTGTGGTCATCTGAAATAAAGTGCAAATGATAACCAGCCACACTCACTCCATGGAAAATTTCTGGTGTCCAAAAACCGACAATGGTTCCAGTGACATTTTCCCGTGTATACTCTGGCTGATGGGTTGCAACCTCTGCAAACTTCATCTCTGGTGTTGATTTTGGAATCATACGGACATGCATCTTGGCAAAGTCACCACGAATCTTAATGGAGCGGAAAAGGTTTTCCCCATCATAATAAGACTCAATACGGGCTTCCAATTCCTCGTCCGTCATTTCAAAGCGTTGGCGGAAAATCACTTCTGCTTGGTGAGGGACGACTGCTGCATAAGGAACCTTAGCATCCGGAGAAACTTCGACTATTTCAGGATGGTCCCCTGATCCCTTGGCCTGATATGCCTTACCATCTAATACGATCAACTCTCCATCAATAGAATCTAGCGTCCCAACTCCTAGATCTCCGTGTTCCAAGAGTTCTCCAATCGTAAATGAACCCCCGTACAGACCCGCCATTAGGGCACCTAAGGTATTGTATTGAAAAAGTTTCACTGGTTCCATGTTTTTCTCTCCTCATTCTATCTTCTACCAGTATACCACAAACTATTCCGAATCTTCACGATATGGTTTTGATTAGAGGCTATCATAGAGGGTTTGCATCTGCACATCGTCTGGTACGATTGCCAAATACTGATTAGCCACTTCACGCGCCTTCGTCACATCTCCAGCCTCACGCAACAAATAAACATAGGCTTCGAGGAATTCTGGGTTGTCCTTTAAATCTTCATAGAGCTCTTGGTAGGCTGAGACGGCCTCTTCTGTTTTCTCCAAGGCAGCCAAGGCACGGGCAATGTTCCAACGGGTGACAACCGTTTCGACTTCTTCATTTTGCCAATCCAAGACTTGGTCAAAGCGTTCCTGTTCCAAATAAAGGGTGGTCAGGCGAAGAGCAATCTCTTCTAGATCATCTGCCACTTCTTTAGCCTCTAATAAATAAGCTTCTGCCTGTTCAGGCTGGTGAAGTTCATAAGAAAGCTGAGAAGCAAGAAGCTTCAATTGGGCATCAAAGGGATTCTTCTGGATCCCTTGTTTAGCAATCTCAAGCGCTTTTTCACGGTCATTTTCAGCCTGTAAAGCCAAGGCATAACCATACTCATAGCCCTCAAAATCAGGCGACAAGGTATCAATTTGTTTGTAGTAGATCAGGGCTTTTTGGAATTCTTCTTGGTCAGACAATAAGGTCGCTAATTCGTAAGCAATCTGGTCATCAAACTCAATCTCTAAGGCTTTCTCTAAGAAGGGAACAGCTGCTTCAAACTTACCAAGATTGGCATAGGCAAAACCAATTCGTTGATAGGTGGAAATTCCTGTTGCTTCCAAAATCTCCCGATTGTCTAACTGGGCATACTCTTTGATAGCCTCTTGGTAGCGTTCCAATTCCAGATCAATTTCAGCTAGTCCTAATTGAATGATGGGATCATCAGACAGACGGGCTGCTTCAACTAATTTTTCACGCGCCACATCTGCTAAGCCTTCCATCTGATAGAGATCCGCCTTAACCAAGAGACTCGCTACATACCAGTTTGATTCAGGTCCAATTTCTTCTAAATAAGCAAAGGCCTCTTCCATTTGTCCTTCCTCTGCAAGGATAGTTGCCAAACTTAGATACACTTCTGGATAGGTTTCTGCAATCTGTTCATAGATCTCTTTTGCCTGAGGGTAAAAACCGATACTTTCAAGATATTGACCTAAATCCAATAATTGTGCTTCACTATCTTCTAACAAAGCCTGTTGAAATTGAACTTCTGCCTCTTCTAGCTCTTGCCGATCGAGAGCCTCTACCATTTGTTGACTATGACTCACTGTGTGTTTCCTCTTCTACTTCATTATGTTCTTCATACAAACCACTGACGACCTTATACCATTCAAAGATAGCTCCAATCACCACCTTAGCAGATGCATAGACTGGAATTCCAAGGAAAACTCCCCAAATTCCAAACATAGATCCTGACGTCAAGAGCACAAACAAAATGGTAATCGGATGGATATTTAACTGGCTTCCCAAAACCAAAGGTGATACAAAACGTCCTTCAATGGTTTGCTCCACTGCAAATACAATCAAGACCTTGATAAACATCTCTGGTCCTGCTACCAAGCCCAATACTAAGGCAGGTAACATGGCTAAGAAACTACCCAAGTAAGGAATCAAATTCAAGATCCCCGCAGAGATCCCAAGTGTCACCGCGTAGCGCAAGCCAATGATCTTAAAGAAGATGATGAACATAATAGCGACGACAATGGCTACCGTAATTTGTCCTCGAACGTAGTTGGAGAGTTGGGTGTTGACATCTGAGAGAACTTGTTCAGCCGGTTTACGAATCTTAGTCGGTAAGAAGCGAACAATGTGGCCCTTTAAATTTTTTCCATCTCGAAGAAGATAAAAGACAATAAAAGGCATGATGATCAAGGCAACAATAACTTGCGAAGCCACTCCGATCAAGTTGCTGACCCAATTGACAGCCCGCCCGGAGATCGAACTCGCCCAAGAAGTAATGTTTGCAGACAATTCCTTGGTGATCTCATCTAACTGAGGTTTGATATCAGAGGAGACGCGATTATCTAGAAAATCATCGATGGTTGCATTGGCCTTTTCCAAATAAGTTGGCAGGTTATGAAAGAAACTCACCACTTGTTGTTGGACGGATGGAATCACTACAGCTAGACCCCAAATTAAAAGCACTGCAATCAAGAAAAAGACGAAGGAAATCGCAAAAATCCGCTTGAGTCCTTTTCTTTCAAGAAAGTCAACAATGGGGTTAAGCAGGTAATAGAGCAAACCAGAAATAATGACAGGCAGCATGACGGCTCCTGCAAACTCAAAAATAGGAATAAAAATAAAGGTGATTTTACTCAAAACCAAAAGGTTCAAGCCCAACAGCAAGGTAACTAAAAATACGGTAATGGCCTTGTTGTCTAAAAACCATCTAAAAAACCAGGACAAACTAAACTGTTTTTCTTTATTATCCACAGAGAACTCCTTTTCAATTCAATCTGTTTCTATTTTAGCATTTTTTGAGCGTGAAGTTACGAAAAAACTAGCAAAATAAGAAAGAAAGGCCCTCGGCTTTTTAACTAGCAATTGCCTTCCAATAGGACCTTTGATATAATAAACCTAACAAATCATACGAGGTGACCTATGTCTCAAACCATTTATTTCGGTACCTATACCAAAAAAGAATCCAAAGGAATTTACAAGGCACAATTTGATCCTGAAACAGGAGCATTGAGCCAACTTGAACTAGTGGTAGCTGAGCCCAATCCAACCTATATCGCTTTTTCTGAAAAAGGCAACCTCTACAGTGTCGGAGCTGAAGAGGGAAAAGGAGGAATCGCAAGTTTTACAGCTGATTTTCAGCCGCTCAATCACGTTGTTGAAGAGGGAGCACCACTCTGCTATGTCTCTGTCGATGACAAGCGTCAACTGGTCTATGGAGCCAACTATCACAAAGGCCAAGTTCTCGTATATAAGCTAGAGTCAGATGGGCGTTTGTCCTTTGTCGATCAAGACACCCACCAAGGAAGTGGTCCTCATGCCAATCAAGCAAGTCCACATACCCACTATGCAGACCTTACACCAGATCAGTACTTGATCACGTGTGACCTAGGAACAGACAGTTTGCATGTCTATGATGTCAGTGAGGAAGGAAACCTAACCCTGATCAATCAGTATCAAACAGCTCCAGGGGCAGGACCTCGTCACCTGGTCTTTCATCCCCACTATAAGACTGCTTACCTCATCAATGAATTAAATGCTACGATCGATGTACTCTTTTATGACGGTATGGGTGAATTCGAACACTTCCAAACTGTTTCCACACTTCCATCAGACTACGATGGTCAAAAATGGGCTTCTGCGATCAAGCTCTCAGCTGATGGAAAATTCCTCTATGCATCTAACCGTGCTCACAATTCCATTGCTGTCTTCAAAGTTGTGGCTGATGGTAGCCTAGAACTGATTGAAATTGTTCCAACTCAAGGGCTCAATCCACGTGATTTCACACTTAGTCCTGATCAAAACTATTTGATCGCAGCCCATCAAGATTCACCTAATGCCACCGTCTTTAAACGAGATCCTGCTAGCGGAAAATTGACCCTTCTATCCGACGACTTCTATGTTCCCGAGGCCGTTTGTACGGTTTTTCATTAAGTCGTTTTAGTTGTCAAACCTCTAAAAAAATGATTAAATAGATGAGAAAAAGGCGCGAGCCAGACTTCACAACTTATATTTTAGGAGACCCTAACATGAATCCATTGGACTTATTTAACCAAGTGAAAGAAATGATCGAAAAGAAAGATTTCGACGCTGCAAAGAAATTTGTTGATGACAACAAAGACAACCTCGGTGACTACCTTGAACAAGCTAAAGGGCTTGTATCTGGAAATGAAATGGTCAGCGGTGCCTTGGACAAAATCAAAGGCTTGTTCTAATAAGACGATGAGAGTGGGACAGAAATCGGTAATTCGTTAGAATTCGATTTCGTCGTC
>NZ_JVSR01000058.1:0-6793 GCF_001069785.1 Streptococcus parasanguinis | reverse complement strand
TCCTTTTAGTTTTACCTTAATTCGTTTGTTGTTGTAGTAATCAATATAGTCGACAATGGCTTGTTCCAAGTGCTCAAGTGACTGAAACGTATTCTCATAACCATAAAACATTTCAGACTTAAGAATGCCAAAGAAAGATTCCATCATACCGTTATCTGGGCTATTTCCCTGACGTGACATAGATGGTTGGATTCCCTTATTCTTTAAAAAATGATGATAGAAATCGTGTTGGTATTGCCATCCTTGGTCACTATGGAGAATTGTATTTTCATAATGGTTCGCTGTAAAGGCTTGTTCTAGCATAGCTTTCATTTGTACTAAGTTCGGCGAAGTAGAAAGATTGTAGGAGATAACTTCGCTGTTAAAGCCATCTAAAACTGGTGATAAATAAAGCTTTTGGCTGCTTGCTGGAATGGCAAATTCTGTCACATCTGTGTAGCACTTTTGCATTGGTTTGGTTGCTTCAAATTGACGTTGAATAAGGTTATCTGCTTTCTTGCCAACCTCTCCTTGGTATGAAGAATACTTCCGTTTACGGCGAATTCGAGCCGTTAAACCAAGTACTTTCATAAGACGCTGCACCTTCTTATGGTTCACTACGAAGCCACGATTTCGTAATTCTAGAGTCATGCGACGATAGCCGTAATTTCCTTTATGCTCAGTATAAATTGACTGAATTTCAGCTTTAACTTGATCATCCTTATCGCTTTGATCCAGCTGTTTTAAGTGATAATAATAAGTTGAACGGGCAAGCTTAATAATCTTTAGAAGGATATCTAAAGAAAACTCTGTTACCAATCCTTGAACAATTTCCGTTTTTCTTCTTGCTCTTTTTCCTCCTTCAATCGGAGTTCTCTCAACTTTTTTAGAACAGCATTCTCCGCTCTCAAGAATTCATTTTCTGCTTGAAGACGTTCTAACTCTGTCATTTCTTCAGGTTTTTTCTTTGGCTTGCGTCCCATTTTAGGTGCTCTCCCTCTTGTTTTCTCAACAATAGTATACCCATTTTTCTTGTATTGTGCCAGCCAATTTGGAAGCATTCCTTGGTTTGGGAGAGCATAATCTAGAGACACCCTTATTTGTGAACGACCTTCAAGCAGAACTTTATCAATGATTTCTCGTTTTAATTTAGGAGAATAATAGCGATTCTTCCCCTTTTTGACGAACTCTATACCGTAACGATCAATCAATTTAATCATGTACCTAAGATTAGGAATATTTATCCCGAATATATTTGAAAGCTCTTTGAAGCTTCGCCCTTGTTTTCTAAGTTCATATATCTGAACCTTATCCTTATATGTCAATTTCATAATAAAAACACCCCAAAAGTTAGATTTTTTCTGTCTAACTTTTGGGGTGCGGTTCATGCTGAACTGTCTTTTTTTGTTCCTAAAAAAGGAGGCAACAGATGCTCAAGAACAATCGTTTAATAATATTAGAGAGAGTGAGACCACCGTGAAAATTCACAGATGAAAAAAACTTTTTTAAATAATAATTTGAGGTAAAATTAATGAAAAATTACAAAAATTATGTGATTAATTTAACTCAACAATATATTTCAGAGTTAATTAATCGAAATGAAGAAATTAATATTAGAATGTTTTATTCAACATTTGAAGAGGATCAGTATATTTCAATCTTGAATGATCAAGATCAAGAAGTGTCATTCAATTTTGTAAATGATAGCATTGAGATTGAATTAATTGATCCGTTGTGTGAGAAAATTTTGATTACATTTGATACTGTAGAACAAACAGCTAAAATCCATCTTGTAATTAATTTTCTCTTAGATTTGTTTTTTAAATTCAATTGGCATGAATCAGTTGCAGCGTTATCAGTTGCAGATTTCTGGGAATTGATCAAGAATTACGAGGAAGACGAGCTCGATATGACGTTTGGTTACCCAAGAATCGCAGGCTCCAATAGCTAATAACCATATTTTTACGCACAAAAAGAGTGGGAAAGGAATCGTTTTTATACTTATCCTTTTCCACTCTTTTTATTTTGTCTCGTTAATAATTGTGTTAATAGCTGAAATGACTTTATTTTGTTTGTATTCTGGTAAAGATTTGATAGTGTCGATAAGCTGTGCTAAGTCAGTACTTTCTTCTTTAAGTGTTAAATCAAAAAAAGTTTGTATATCAACATTCAACGCATCTATAATTTTCTCCAGAGTACTAATTTTTATATTGGGCTCTAAATTTTCTAACTTATACGCGTAATTGGTACCAAGATCTGCTTTTTCTTCTAATTGTTCCTGAGTCATTCCTGACTGGGTCCGCAGAATCCGTATTCGTTTGCTTATATACTTTTGTAATTCTGACATTGCTCACCTCTTAAGACTATTTTACAGCCTTATAAGGTTAGGTTCTAGTTCTTAAAAGGTTGGTTACAACTTTACAAAGTTGCTAAAATATAGTATAATTCGGTTGTTTATAATTATATAGTGATAATTTGCTCAATACTCTATCATAAAGGTGGGAATTATGAAAAAGAAAACTATCAAAGCAACTGTATCTGCTGTATCAATAGCTACAGCTTTTGCGGGAATTTCCGTTGTACAAGCGGATGAAGTAACTGCAACTCAGCCAAATGAGTCAACATTAAGTACTGGATCGACAACTCCTTCGTCTACAAATATAAAACAAGTAGACGGAGTATTTGTACATAATGGAGTTGCAACTGTAACGAAAACGCCAACTTCTGAAGTTGTAGAAGAAGCAAGAACGATCAAGGAAGAAACGGATCAATCGGTTTCAAATCAAGAAAGTGCATTAGAAGACGCTAAGACTTCGGAAGCAGTCGCTGGATCAAAAGTTTCCGAGGCAAATGTTGACTTAAAGAATGCTGAAGCAAATAAAGAATCAGCTACGCCTGAAAAAATTGAAAAAACCAAGAATGAAATATCAGAAGTAAAAGCTGATATTGAGAAAAAGGAAACTTCACAAAAAGATGCAACTGATAAAGTTCTAGAAGCTGAGAAAGAACGTAATCAGCAATCAGAGGTTATTAAAAAAGATCAAGATAAAATTTCAGAGCAAGAAAAGAAAGTTTCGACAGCTGAGGAAGCAGTAGCAACTGCACAAAAAAATCTTGATGGTACTGGAGCATCGGAAATCATTGCTGAAAGAGACAAAGCAAAAAGTGATGTAGCTGAAAAAGAATCAGCAGAAGAAGCAGCGAAAAAGGCTTTGGAAACTGCCATTAACGAAGACAAAAATAAAGCTGAAGAACTCAGTAAAGCTTCTTCTGATGAAAAAATGCAACTTAGTGCTAGTCAGGTTTCTGCTAAACAATTAGCAGATGCAAAAAAGGTTGCAGAAGAAGCAGCAAACGCATTAGTGAAGGCTCAAAAAGAGAAAGAAACTGCTCAGAAGGTTCTAGACGGTACCGGCGTCGAAGAAATTGTAGCAGAACGTGATGCTGCTAAGAAAACTTTAGATGCTAATACAGCAACTGAAAATACAGCGAAACAAGAACTTGATCGTGCCAAAGAAGCGGATGATAAAAAATCAACAGCACTAAAAAATGCAAAGTCTGTTGAAGCGGATCAAATAAAGAAAAGTCAAGAAACTGCAGCAAACTTGTCATCTGCTGAGAAAAAACAAAAACAAGCACAAGAGAATCTAAAGAAAGCTCAAGAAAATAAGGTTTCAGCTCAAAGTAATCTTGATGCTTCTGAATCCCAACTTGCCCAGACAATTGCAAATCGTGATAGCAAAGCAAATGATTTAGCAAATAAACAAAATAGTAAGATTAGTGCAGAAGAAGAGCTCAAAAAAGCTAAAGAAAATGATGCTACGAAAGCTTCGGAAATTTCAACTTTAACTACTAAGAAAAAACAAGAAGAGGCGAAAGTAAATGAAACTTCAAATGAGTTAGCGAGTGCTACATCAGCAGCTCAAGAAGCAAAAGAAAACAAGGAAAAAGCAGATAAAGCTGTTGAGACACTCAACAAACAAATTTCTGCAATTAAGAACCTTACTATTCCTCAATTGCCTCAAAATGTCATTGATGCCTACAAAGCTTACCTAGCTGATGATTCAGACGCAAATAAAACCGCGTTAAACGATATCATCCAAAAATGGTTCAAAAACAGTAAATATGATTTCGGAACTGCTATTACAGAGTATTCTCCAGAACACCAAAATATCGTCATTAAAGATTGGTCTAATAAAGATATTGTCTTGCCGATTGACGATTCAGAAGTTGATTTGGATAACCTCACAGACAAACAAATTGAAGCTTTGAGCCAATATTATGCTCTTCTTTCAAATAATCTTCAAGAACAAGTTTGGGGTAGCCATCACTATATCGTTACTGAAGAGGCTGTTCAAGGAGTTAAAAATATTGCAAAAGCTTACGCTGAAGAAAATAAACCTTACAGCTCAGGTCACAGCTATACTGCTTTGGCTAAAGACGGTTTAGATTCAATTGCATGGGCTGGAGAGAACATGAACTTCAACAACACTTTGCTTGGATACGGAGCTTACTACTCAGAAGCCAAAGAAACTCGTAAAGTAAGAATGTCTCAATTGTATCGTGAAGTATATGATTCTGTTATTAGTTTTATTACAAATGACGTACATGCCAATTTTGGGCACATGAAACTTATGGTTGGAGAAAAAGTTCCAACAAACGTTCGCGCAGTGGGAGTCGCAAATAGCTTTACAGCTAGCAATGTTGGACGCATGCACTTTGTTGAATTCAAAGGTCGAAATGCCCACTTTGAGTATGTTAAAGACGAACAGACAGGTGATTATCATTCTAAATATGTCGATGATTACTATGATACAGGCATTGCTAAACCTCTTGCAACTCCATTTGATACCTCAAAAATGGAAGATGAATTAACAGCTGCTAAAGCTAAGCAGACTACAGCAAATACGGCAAATGATTCTGCACAGAATCGTTTGAAAAAAGCTAAATCAGAAAACGATAAAAGTACAAAAGCTCTCAAAGAAACGACAGCAAAATTAGATGCTCTGAAAGCTACTCCTGATCAAACACCTGCAGCTACTACTAAATTGGAAAACGCTACGCAAAATTATAATGAAGCACAAATCCAATTTAATAAGGCTCAAGATACACTTGATCAATTAAATGCTGATATTCAAAGCAAGCGTCAAGCTTTAGCAAATGCAAAAGATAATTTAGACCAGGCCACAACAGCAGAAGTAAAAGCTAAATCTGATCTTGAAAAAGCAAAAGTAGAAAATCAAAATGCAAATCAAAATCTGAAACAAACTCAAAAACTAGTAGCAGAATTGATGTCAGTTCCTGATCAAACTCCAGGTGCACAGAAGAAATACGACAATGCGAAACAACTAAAAGAAGAAGCTGAAACAAGATATATCAAAGCTCAAACAGCTCTGGATAACTTAAATTCAGACCTTCAAGTTAAGCAAAAAGCATTAGAAACTGCAAAAGAGGAGCTTGAAAAAGCAATAGCAGCAGATAAGACAGCAAGAAACAATTTAGATGAAGTAACTAAAATTCATGAAAAACATTTGGCAGCCTTAAATACTACACGTCAAACGATTGCAAGATTAAACTCAATCTCTGATAAGACACCTCTTGCACAAAAGAATCTAGATGAAGCTTCTAAACAATTAGTTGCTGCCAAGACTCGTTATGCAAAAGCACAATCAGCAGTTGAAAATCTAAATGCAGATATTCAAACAAAACAAAAAGTTTTAGCAGATGCGCGTGCAGAATTGGATAAAGAACTTAAAGTACTTTCAGATCTTAAAGCTGCAAAAGCTACGGATGAAGCAGAACTCAGAAACCGTCAGAATAAAGTTGAAGAGTTAAAAGCTAAAGAAAGTCAAATTAAGGATGAAATTTCTAAATTAAATACTCACTTAGGTGCTTTAGAAACACTTTTAGATCATCTTGAAAATGCTGATGTATATTTGAAAAAAGCAAAAGAAGCATATGACAATGCAGTTGAAGAGCACCGTTTAGCACTTGAGAATGTAGCAAGAGAGGAAGCTAAACTTAAAACACTTCTACAAGATCAATTGTATGCAACTGCGCAATATGAAGCAGTTAGGGAAGCCTATTTAAATACTCGTACAAGACAAAGCGAAGTCTTTAACGATAAAGTAGATCACAAGATGATTTCTCTGAATCCTGCGTTAGAAAAGAGTATACCAGAAAGTACTTCTAATGAACGAGTATATAGCTATGCTGGAAATCAAGCTAAATATGGTGCAAATAGAGCCTTGCCTAATACAAGTTCAATTGAGAATTGGTTAGTGTTTGCAATGGGAATTGTTCTTTGTAGTTTTGGTATTTCAGTATCACGGAAACATCGTGATTAATAAAAGCTGGTAAGTATTTCTTATTGTAGTAATGAATAAAAGTTTATCATTCAAAATTTGATTTTTTACTAATGATTTTAGTGAAACTAGGTATATGAAAAAAATAATAAATATCTTTAGATATTTATAGGAGGAAAAATAATGAAAAAAATTATTGCTTTAGTTGTTTTAGTACTTGCGGTTGCCGGTGGAGTATTCTTTTTCTTGAATCAAAATTCAGGACCAGAGAAGCAAATTATTGGTACTTGGTATGATAGTAAACACGATTCAACTATCGTTTTCAATAGCGATAAAACACTAGAAGTAACAAATAATAAAGACGAATCTAGAGATGGAACTTGGAAAATCGCTGGGAAATACGTCAAATTAAAGGTTTCTAGTGCAGCGAGTGCTAAAGCTGAATTACCTGGAAAAGATGAAAAAGAAGTAAAATATTTAAAGATTCAATTTAATTCAATTGAAACTGT
>NZ_JVSR01000057.1:0-25232 GCF_001069785.1 Streptococcus parasanguinis | reverse complement strand
ACAATCCAAAAATAATTGAGAGGCTAGGACTTTTGTCCCAGCCTCTTTTAGAATGTAAACAAACTGTTTTTTACATAAAACAAGCTAAGTGATGCAGAATAATTAAAAATGATACATACCAATAGGCTCATTCAAACATACACTGAAACTTTCCGCAGTGAGAAAAGTGCTAGAAATAGGATTGTTTCTAGCACTCGGGAGTTTTGAAACTTTAGGTTCAAAACTAAGTCATGGAACTTCTTCGAAGTTCGCTGACGTCAGTACTCACCTAAGGAAAGTTTCAAAAATGACTTTGTCTTCAATCTGAAAACGAAAACCTTGTCTTAGTTCTTTTATTTTCTCAATTCTTGTAAGAGTGTTTGTGCTTTTTCTAAATTAAAGGGTTTGTTTTCAAGGAGTTGGCTGACCAATCGGGGAACTTCCTCTTCCTTAGCCCCTGCTAGAAGGGCTAGGGAGCGTGCTTGGAGTTTCATATGCCCTGCTTGAATCCCTGTGGTGACAAGGGCTTTGAGTGCTGCGAAATTCTGCGCCAAACCGAGCGAAGCGATGATACCTGCTAATTCAATAGCAGAAGGCTCTCCTAGCAAACGGTGGCTGACTTGAACCATTGGGTTGAGGCCAATCGAGCCTCCTTTTGTCGCAACCGGCATTGGTAGGGTGATCTCTCCATAGAGTTTTTTCTCTTCCGGCTGACTTGTCCAGTGACTCAAGCCCTTGTATGAACCACTTTGTGCAGCATAGGCATGGGCTCCTGCTTCGATGGCCCGCCAGTCATTACCTGTCGCAAGGACCAGGGCATCAATCCCGTTAAAAATTCCCTTGTTATGAGTAGCTGCACGGTAAGGATCCACTTGAGCCAGTTGGCTAGCTAGCTCCATCCGGTGGGCAATCTCAATGGCTTCCTCAGGATTTCGACTCAGTGCTTTAAAATCGATCGCACACCGTGCACTCACTAAAGAGCGAGTAGCCAAGTTGGATAAAATTGCCATCAAGGCCTGACCACCAGAGAGTTCCTGGATACGATCGGTCAGAGCTTCTAACATGGTATTGAGCATATTGGCCCCCATGGCTTCTTTGGGATCGACAGCCAAGTAGACAATAAGAAAGTCCCCCTTGTTTTCGACCCAAAGATCCCTTGCTCCACCTCCACGCTTGACGATAGAAGGATAGGCTTCATTAGCGAGCTGAAGAAGGGTTTTCTTGTCTTCTAGGATACGCTTGCTAGCAACTTCCATGTCTTCAACATCCGTCAGAGCGATCTCACCGATCATTTGCCGCTGGTGCACCTGGGTGGTGAAACCGCCTGAACGTTGAATGAGCTTGGCTGCAAAGCTGGCAGCCGCAACCACGGAAGGCTCTTCTGTGACCATGGGAAGGACATAGTCACGACCATTGATCAGGAAATAAGGAGCGAGGCTAAAAGGCAAGTCAAAAGTCGACAAGACATTTTCTGTCAATTGATCTGCAATAGAAAGGGGAAGTCCCTTTTGTTCTTTTAAGATCTGTGCTTCATCCCAAGTTAAGAGGCCTTCCTTCAGTAAGGCCTCTATGCGTTCTGTGGGAGAAAGTTTTGCAAAACCTGGTAATCGTGCCATTATTTTTCTACTTTCTGGTAAGTGCGTTGGTGTTCCTTGATCTCTGTCAAAGCAAAAGTTTGATGCGTAGCAGGCTCAAACACTTGATTGCCACTAGGATCTAGATCTACTTCCTCATAAAAGAGTCGTTCGTAGTCAGCAACACTAAGAACCGTACGTTGGTCCAGTTTTTCCATGCGTTTGTGATCTAAGAGTTGCTCAAAACCAGGAACAAGGTTAGCACTAAAGATCTCAGAAACCGCTCCACTTCCATAGCTAAAGAGGGCGATTCGGTCCCCAGCTTTGAGTTGGGGGTCATTTTCCAGTAGTGACAGCAAGCCTAGGAAAAGAGATCCAGTGTAGATATTTCCCACGCGTTGGCTGTATAGAATCGATTGATCAAAGTTGTATTGTAATTGATCTTTTTTCTCTTCTGACACTGACTTATCCAGGATTTTTTTCAAGCCCTTGAGAGCTAATTTCGGATAAGGCAAGTGGAAGCAGACGGCCGCAAAGTCTGTCAAGGCAAGGCCAGTCCGTTTCTGGTATTCCGCCCAGGTTGTTTTCAGAGAATCTAGATATTGTTGCGTTGAATAAATCCCATTCACAAAGGGAGTTGTCGCGTAATTTGGACGCCAAAAATCCATGACATCGCGTGTTTGGGCGACGTTATCATCGTTAAAAGATAGAACACGGGGATTTTGGCTGATTAGCATAGCAACTGCTCCGGCACCTTGTGTTGGTTCACCAGGAGTTCCAATTCCATATTTAGCAATGTCACTGGCAATGACCAAAACCTTACTCTGAGGGAATTTTTCAACATGGAGTTTAGCATAATCCAAGGCAGCAGTCGCAGCATAGCAGGCTTCTTTCATCTCAAAAGAGCGGGCGAAAGGCTGGATATCTAGTAAGCCATGGACAAACACAGCAGCGGCCTTACTCTGGTCAATTCCAGATTCTGTCGCAAGAATCACCATGTCGATCGCTTCTTTATCTTCGTCTGTTAAAATATCATCTGCTGCAGTTGCAGCCAATGTGACGATGTCTTCTGTGATCGGTGCAACACTTTGTTCTTTTAAGAGAAGACCCTTGCTCAGTTTTTCAGGATCAGTATCACGAGCAGCAGCCAAATCTTCTAAACGCAAGACATAAGGGCTCGTCGCAAAACCAATCTTATCAATCCCAATTGTCATTCTTAACCTCTTTTTTATTTGATATCTACTAGTATATTTCGTTACTATTTTACCATATTTAAGGGTAAAACTCCTTTGAAAAAGCTAGATCAGCAAGGAAATCATTCTCGGGACCGATTTTGCAATGTTTCAAAGAAAAATAGAGAATCTATAAGAAAAAGCCATCCTTAGATGGCTTTTCAACTCTTATCCTTGCTTATTTTTTTTAGGATTACTCATGATTCGTATGAAGAGTTCTTTGCATTTGTCTCTTAGAACTTTTTCGTAGAAGACGATTAAAGCGATGTACACAATCGTAAAGTTCAAGGTCAGATAGAACAAGTCAAATGAATTGCGGGCATAATCAGTTGCTAATAGATAGGAGGAGAGGGTTCCTAGGATCATCCAAGGAAGATACTTGATATACTTGTTTACCATCCTACAGCACCTCGCATACTTTAAAAGATTTGTTTTTCACTATCATTGTATTCCTTTTAAGGAAAAATGCAAGCGATGACACTCATAAAAATTGAACAACCAATGCTAGTTGGCATTGGTCATTTTTCTTTTTTGATGGCGTTGATAAGAATGGTAGAGTTTCAAGACGACAGATCCACTAGCCATCCCGATGGAGATGACCAAGGCCAGAATAACCACCAGGGTCACGCTGGTTACTGCCTGGCGATATTGCCCACTGACAAAGAAGGAAGTGGTCCGATAGGAAATATATCCAGGAACCAAGGGTGCGAGAATGGACAACATAAAGACCACGACAGGCGTCTTGAGAATGATACTTAAAATCTGACTGATACAGGAGCCGACAATGGCGGCGATAAAGGTTGCAACGATGACATTGGTAGGCCCTTTCAGGATGTAGTAAAGTAGCCAGATGCCCATACCGAGGATCCCTCCAGGAATCAACATGGAGCGCTGCACATTTAGGACAATTAAAAAGGTGATGATGGCAATCAAACTGGCCACCGCTTGGATTAAAAATTCAGTTAGGTTCATGATTTTATTTCATAAGGACGAGGGCGACCGTTGTACCGGCACCAAGTGCAAGAGTAATGAGGAGAGTCTCAAAGAGTTTGCTCATCCCAGAGTTGAGGTGGTAATTCATCAGATCTCGGACAGCATTGGTCATGGCGATTCCAGGAACGAAAGGCATGACACAGCCGGCGATAATGAGATCGGTATTGGAAGGAAAACCACTATAGCGCGTCCAGATATGGGCCAAAAAACCAAAGACAAAGGCGGCCGCAAAGGCAGTGGCAAAAGGAATGCGAACGTATTTCTCAACGACAAGAGAAAAAGCAAAGGCAAAGACAGTCGCAATACCCGCTCCAATCGCATCATAGAAATTTCCTCCAAACATGATGGAGAAGAAAGGCGCACTGAGAGTTGCTGCAATGGTCAACTGGAGATTGGTATAAGGAACTCGCTTCATTTTCAACTCGCTCAGGGCTTGGTAGGCTTGCTCGAGATCGATCTCTCCAGAGACGAGTTGACGAGAGATCTGATTGACATCACAGACCTTTTCGATATTGTAATTGGTCCGCAAGATCCGTTTCATGCGCGTGACATTGGCATTCTCGATTGAAAAGAAAATAGCGACTGGCATCGCTAAAACATTGCAATCGACGATTCCCTGTGAATGGGCGATCCGGATCATGGTATCTTCGACCCGGTGAATCTCAGAACCGCTCTCTATCAGGAGGGTTCCAGCTAACATCAGGACGTCGATCACTTGGTTGATCTGTTTTGACTCTTCCATAATTTCCTTCTTACTAAATAATCTGTTTCTATTATAGCAAAAAAGGACGAGAGACAGAACTAAAATTTGACAATTCTAGTTTGTTTCTTATCCTTTCTGAATTCGTTTAGAATAGCTATTGTTTAGGCTTATCATTCGTTAACTCGGGTGGTGGTGCTGCACGGTGCTATCCTGGACGAGAAGGGTTGCTAAAAAGATCAGTGCAATCAGGATAAAGAGCCAAATAATAGCGAAAATAAATGTTAAAAACATAGGATCACCCCTTCTATCTTATTTACAGCTCTACTATAACACTTGGAGAAAGCGCTGTCAAACCCTATATAGTAAGCTCTTAAACTCTTTCAAAATTCAGAATACTCTTGCGATGGGGATGAAAAAAACCAGCCGTTTCCGACTGGTTTTTTAAGATCTATTTGAATCTTAGTTCAAGGCATCATCCATTGAAAGAACTTCGTGGAAGACACGTTGTGTCAATTCAGTTTTTTGTTCTGGAGTGAGGTATTTAGTGTTTACACAGTATCCAGAGATACGTACGATTACGTCTTCACCTGACATGATCTTTTCGTAAACATCGTTCAAGTCCATAACGTTCAAGTTAACGTGTTGTCCACCGTTTTCGAAGTATCCATCAAGGATGGTTACCAAGTTATCAACTTGTTCGTCACGAGTCTTACCAAGAGCACGTGGTGAAACTTGAGTAGTCAATGAGATACCGTCAGCTGCATAACCAAAGTCAAGGCTAGCAAGTGAGTTCAAGTTTTGCAACCATCCACCTTTAGCTTTGTTAGATGGGTTAGCACCTGGTGAGAAGAATTCCAATTTAGACAAGTTCACAGAACCATCTTCGTTGAGGTATACCCCTTTGTGGACTGGTGAGTTACCAGTTTGTTTAGAGTAAGCAACGTTAGAAGTGATGGTAAGAAGTGAAACAGTTGCTTCAGCGTTCTTGTAAAGTTTGTGGCTGCGAAGACGAGTAGTGTAAGCTTCGATCAACCATTCTGCCAATTCGTTAGAACGTGGGTCATCTTCACCCCAACGTGGGTATTCACCGATTGTTTCGTAATCGTAGATGTAGCCATCTTCGTCACGGATTGGTTTAACAGTAGCGTATTTGATTGCTGACAATGTATCAACAGTGTTGGCAAATCCACAGATACCGAATCCCATGTTAGCGCGTTGGTGAGTTGGCAAGAAGGCCATTTGAACAGCTTCGTAGTTGTACTTATCAGTCATGTAGTGGATGATGTTCAAAGCATCTACGTAAGTGTCTGTCAACCAGTCAAGAGATTTTTCGAAGTTTGCTTTAACAGATTCGAATTCAAGAACTTCGTCACGGATAGGATCAATGTCAAATACTTTGTAGTCTTTATGAACATCGTCGTAACCACCGTTCAAACCAGTAAGAAGAGCTTTAAGCACGTTAACACGAGCACCGAAGTATTGGATGTTGTGGCGTTGTTCTTCGTTTTCTGGGTCAAGTGGAGATACACAACATGAGATACAGCTCATTTCACCGTATCCGTCTTTCGCCATTGTTGTTACACCTTCGTATTGGATAGAAGAGTGTTTGTGGCTCATGTGCATACAGTAGCGACGGAAGCTATATGGCAATTTGTCAGTCCAAAGAACTGTCAAGTTTGGTTCTGGAGAGTTACCGATGTTGTCCAAAGTGTTCAAGAAACGGTAGTCCATCTTCGTAACACGGTGACGTCCGTCGTTACCCATACCAGCCATAGAAGTTGTGATGAAGGTTGGGTCACCTGAGTACAATTGGTCGTAAGCTTTTGTACGAGCAAATTTAACAGTACGCAATTTCATAACGAAATCGTCAACGAATTCTTGGATTTCTGATTCAGTAAATGTACCACGAGCTAAGTCACGTTCAGCGTAGATATCCAAAACGATTGGCACACGTCCAAGAGAAGTAGCAGCACCGTTGATCACACGGCAGACAGCCATGAAGGCGATGTTTGTCCATTGGATTGCTTCTTTTGTATTGAAGGCAGGACGACGCACGTCTACACCATAAAGGTCACCCAATTTAACAACTTCTTGAAGTGCTTGGTATTGAAGGTTTACTTCTTCACGAAGACGGATTGATTCTTCATCGATTTCAGTAATAGAGTTCCAGTCGTTTGCTTTTTCAGCCATCAAGTAGTCAGCACCGTAAAGAGCCAAACGTGCATAAACCCCGATGATACGTCCACGAGAGTATGCATCTGGAAGACCAGTTACAGTGTGAGCGTGACGAGCGCGACGGATGTTAGAAGTGTAAGCGCGGAAGATACCATCGTTTACAGTTGTAACGTATTTTGTGAAGATTTCATGAACTGCTGGATCTGGTTCGTATCCATTTTCTTTCAAAGTAGTTTCCGCCATACGGATACCACCACGAGGCATGAAGTTCAATTTGAACAATTCATCATTTTGGATACCGAAGATGACTTCGTTTTCTTTGTCGATATATCCAGCTGCGATATCAGCGATAGATGTTGGACGGTTATCGTATGGGAAACGAGTTTCTTCATAATGAGCTTTTGTTTCTTCAACAATCTTCTTGATGTGAAGAGAACGTTCAGTTGGACCAGCTAGGAAGCTTTCATCTCCATCATATGGTGTGTAGTTAGCTTGAACGAAGCGAGAAACGCTTGCTTTTTCTTTCCAATCTTCACCTTTGAAGCCTTCCCAGGCTTTGTCAAAAATATCTTGTGCCTCAACGACTGTTTTAACAACCATTTTTATTTTCCTCTATTGTCTTTCTAGCAACTATATCTGTTGCACTTACAATAGTAGTATACCACACAGAAACCGGTTACACAAAGGCAAATTGCGAAAAACAACAGATTCTTTTATAATACAGTTTCAACTCTTCTGTGATACTGTACTACATTTTTGAAAACAAATACGGTTTTCCATCAATTTTCATGTTTTTAGAAGGGCCGATTTTTGCAATTCTAAATTTTTCCTCTTATAATAGAAAATAGGAGGGTGAAAAATGCTGATATTTCCATTGGTGAATGATACGAGTCGCAAGATTATTCATATTGATATGGATGCATTTTTTGCTGCCGTCGAAGAAAGAGATAACCCTAGTTTAAAGGGGAAGCCTGTCGTAATTGGCCAGGACCCTCGTCAATCAGGAGGGAGAGGTGTGGTCTCGACCTGTAACTATGAAGCACGGAAATATGGCATTCATTCGGCTATGAGTTCTAAAGAAGCGCTGGATCTTTGTCCCCACGCGATCTTTATCTCTGGAAATTATGAGAAATACCGAGAAGTGGGCGAGCAGGTTCGTGAGATTTTCAAGCGCTATACAGATCTGATCGAGCCCATGAGTATTGATGAAGCCTATCTAGATGTGACGGAAAATAAAATCCAGAGCAAATCAGCTGTCAAGATTGCTCGCTTGATTCAGCATGCGATCTGGGAAGAGCTGCATCTCACAGCTTCAGCAGGTGTCTCTTATAATAAGTTTTTGGCCAAGATGGCAAGTGACTACCAAAAACCCCGTGGCCTAACGGTGGTCTTGCCGGAGGATGCTGAGGATTTCCTGAGCCAGATGGACATTGCCAAATTTCACGGGGTAGGAAAGAAGACAGTGGAGCGCCTGCATGAGATGGGTGTCTATACTGGCGCGGATCTTTTAGCCATCCCGGAGATGACCTTGATTGATCGATTTGGGCGCTTTGGCTATGATCTCTTTCGTAAGGCGCGAGGCATTCACAATAGCCCTGTTAAGAGCCATCGCATCCGCAAGTCGATCGGAAAAGAGCGGACCTACCGCAAGCTCCTCTATGCTGAAGATGATATTTTAGAAGAAATTGCCAATCTGTCCAGTAAGGTAGCCCAATCGCTGGAAAAACACGGCAAGCAAGGAAAGACCTTGGTTTTAAAAGTGCGCTATGGAGACTTCACCACCCTGACCAAGCGGATGACATTGACGGAGCCAACACGAGAGGCTGAGCGGATCAATCGTTCCGCTGGCCAAATTTTTCAAGAAATTGAATCGACAAATACTGGAATCCGCCTCTTGGGTGTCACCATGACCAATTTCGTCGATCATACCGAGTTGCCTTTGGTGGAAGAAAAAGAAAACGACTAGTTTGTTCACTAGTCGTATTTTTTGATGTCAAAAAAGGCCGCAATTTCTTCTTCAGTCAGTCCGATCATAGGAGAGATGGTGTGGAGATTTTCTTCAGTCAGTCGATAGACAGTCGGTTCATCAGGCTCAGCCTTCCTTTCAACAGTTTCTTCCTTGCTTCGTGTAGACTCGACTGTAGCAGAAGAGGTGGCAACGGCTGAAGAAGAGGCTTTGGTTGCCTCGCCTCCATCCAGGTCCTTGAAGCGCTCCACCAAGTAGGTCTTGCGCGCAGTACCGGTATTTTTAGTAGCGTAATCAAAGGCGCTGTATTCTCCTAAGAGAATCAGCTTGCTCTTAGAGCGCGTGATGGCGGTATAGATCAAATTGCGCTGCAACATCCGGTGGCTTTGATTGGTAATGGGTAAAATCACTACCGGAAATTCGCTTCCTTGCGATTTGTGAATACTCATCGCATAGGCTAAGCGAATTTTGTACCAATCATTGCGCGGGTAGACGATTTCATTGCCATCAAATTGGATGGTCAATTCATCTTGCTTGGATTCCGTATATTTTCCTGGGAGAAGGTCGATGATGTAGCCAATATCTCCATTAAAGACATTGCTTTCCGCATCATTGACCAGATGGATGACCTTATCCCCATCGCGGTATTGGCAGTCTGGCGAGTCAAAGACGACCTGGCCTTTGACAGCTGGATTGAGAAGGTCTTGCATGAGCGTATTGATATTGTCAATGCCGGCTTGGCCCTTGTACATGGGTGCCAAGACTTGGATATCTCGAGCAGGGATTTGACTGCGAAGGGCAGCAGAAGTGATTTGTTCGATCATCTTAGGGATGTGTTCACTTCCGGCTTCGAAATAAGAGCGGTCAGCTTTTCGTTCTGTGAAATCTTGAGGAAGCTTGCCTTGGCGAATGTCTCCTGCTAGTGAGACAATGGTCGAGTCCTCACTCTGTCGGAAAATATGTTCCAGTTTGGTCTGAGGGATGCTTGGAATCTGCAAGAGATCAGCCAAGACCTGACCAGGGCTGACGGAAGGTAATTGGTCAGCATCTCCCACAATCAAGAGTTTGGTATCCGTTGCAATGTTGCTAAGTAATTGATTAGCCAGCCAGGTATCAACCATGGAAAATTCGTCCACAATGATAAAGTCTGCATCCAGATAGTCCTCTAAGTGGCTGGTGTCATCATCTCCTGTCATCCCCAAATGGCGGTGGATGGTGGCGCTCGGAAGTCCTGTTAGTTCATTCATGCGTCTAGCTGCCCGTCCCGTTGGAGCAGCCAAGAGGATCGGCAGGTCTTGTTTCTTCCGAAGATCCAGATGGTGGAGTTGAGCATAGACGCTGATCATCCCATTGATAACGGTAGTCTTTCCTGTCCCCGGTCCCCCGGTGAGGATAAAGACCTTATTTTGGATAGCTTGGTGAATCGCCTCTTTTTGAATCGCATCGTAGCGAATCCCTAAATCTTTTTCAACCTCCTCAATCGCCTGGTTGATTTTCTCAGGGTCAAATGAAGTCGACTTTCCTTTTTCCAATAATCGACCGATATGACTACGAATCCCTTCCTCCGCAAAGAAAAGACTGTTGTCAAAGATCTTGGTGTCCACGTTTTGGACCTTGTCTTCCTCGATGAGGCGTCCTAATTCTTGGGCAACAGTGGAAGGATCCAATTCTACTGGACGAGCGGATTCTAGAAGGTCAATGGTATAGCGCAGGAGGTCCTTGGCTTCGATGTAGGTATTTCCAGTCTCGATAGAGTAGCTAAAAAGGCTGTGGATCAGGCCCGCGCGGAAACGCTCAGGAGCATCACTTGCAATCCCCAACTCTTCGGCTAGTTGGTCCGCGATTTTAAAGCCCATGCCTTGGATATCTTCCACCAATCGGTAGGGCTGTTGCTCCACGATCTGGAGGGTTTCTTCCTTGTAGAAATCCTGGATCTGAAAGGCCAATTTATTGGGAATGCCATAGTTGGCTAGTTGGGCGAGAATGCGCTCCGTTCCGTAATTCTGACGGAGTTTTTCTACAAAAGCCAGGCGGTTTTTCTTGGAGAGACCTGTGATTTCTTCTAATTTTTCAGGAGCCTCCAAAATTTTGTCAATGGTATCGTCCCCATAGAGGTCCACGATTTTTTGGGCTGTTTTGAGACCAATTCCTTTAAAGTGATCGCTGGAAAAATATTTCACCAAGCCCTTGCTAGAGGGTTTGGCACGTTCATAGCGACTGATTTTGAGCTGTTCTCCGTATTTAGGATGATGGACCAGCTCCCCCCAGAAGGTGTAGTCTTCGCCTTCCATGATATCTGCCATGGTGCCCGTCACAATAATCTCAAAATCATCAAAGTCTTCGGCATCTGTATCGCAGATGTCGAGCAAGAGGATTCGAAAAAAACTGCTAGGATTTTCAAAAATAATGCGCTCAATAGTACCAGAAAAATAATATTCCATCATTTCTTTCCTTTTTATAAAGCGAGGCTGGGACATACTTGTCTCAGCCTCAGTCTGTTAATCTATACTAATAAGTTTTGAAAGGGTAGATCGGCCATAGTCTAAAGACGGCTTGCCCTTTGATTTGTTCTTTCTTGAAAGCTCCGACCTGACGGCTATCTTTTGAAACGATCCGGTCATCTCCAAGTAAGAGATATTCATCGTCAAGCAACTTCAAGGTAAATTTAGGATTGCCATCCTTGTCTACAGTAAAAGCTTGAGCTGTATTGGCCAATTGACGGAAGAGTTCTCCGTTTTCTTCAAAGCCTTTTCCAGTGTAAGTCGATTGCAATTTATCTTTTTTGAAACGAGCAATGTAGTCTTTCAAATAGGGCTCATTGGTCTTTTTCCCATTGATGTAGAGGGTATCGTTGTCGTACTGGATAGTATCCCCAGGAAGACCGATGACCCGCTTGACGATGTCCTTGGTTTTGCCGTTGTCGTCTTTTTCACTGGCAACAACAATGTCGAAACGATCGATTGAGAGGTGGTTGACCACAAGGAGGTACTCGCTATCGGCCAGAGTCGGATCCATCGAATGGCCGTCTACCTTGACTGGAGCCCAGAGGTAAATGCGAGAGGCGATGATGAGACCAACAATGATGCTGAAGAGGCCCCATTCTTTAAGGAATCTCACCACAGGTGAGCTCGATGTATGTTTTGAACTTCTTTTTGACATGACTTATCTTTCTAGTAATTTCTTTGCTTTTTCTGTGTTTTTAAAATGGAGTTTGGCACAATAATCCAGAGCTTTCATCCCGTAGGTCTGAAGTAATTTAGCGGCCACTTGGTCTGATTTGGCCCCTGCTCCACTAGGAAGATTAAAACCCAGTTCCTTGCCCAGATCTTCCAGATTTTGAAGGAAGAGATTGCGGGCGATGATGGAGCTAACTGCCACAGCTAGATACTTGCTTTCGGCTTTTTCTTCCAACTCAATGGCTTGCGTGACCTGATTTTTTTCAGCTTTTACGTATTTTTGGTAGTTTTTAGCAGTTGTAAAGGCATCAATCACAATTCGCTCTGCTTGGACTCCTTTATTTAACAGAAGGTAGATGGCCTGATTGTGCAGGGCTACTTTGACCGAAACAGCATTATAACCAGAAGCGATCACTTCATTGTACTTCTTTGGAGACAATAAGAGTGCTTGGTGCTGGATATTTTCCTCAAGGAGAGGAGCCAATTGCTGAATTTTTCGATCATCCAAGGTCTTCGAATCACCAACACCAAGCTTTTTGAGCCAGTCGTGCTGGTCAGGTGTGACAAAGGATGCGACAACGGTGAGTCCACCAAAATAAGAGCCGTTTCCGACTTCATCGGTTCCGATCATGGCTAGATCTTGTCGTGCAGATGAAGTAGAACGCTTAAGGTTCCCAGCATCTTGCCCGAAAAAGGTCAGGTAAGGACTGAGGTCATTGCCCTGGAGCAGGACCTTTCCAGACTTGTAGATCGAAACGGTCGCTCCCTCTAGTCGAAAGAAATAATCCATATGAGGGTTCTTGCTTTGAGTGAGAGAACTGCGATAGGTATGGACAAAATCAAGGATTTGCTCCTGTGTTGGAGTGAGTGTCATACTTTCCATAACCACTATTGTACCACAAATTCAGGGAGAGAGGGAGCAAAAAGAAAGAAAGAATCCACTGGAAAATCCCTATGAAGAGGGGCTTTGCTACTGACAAAGCGCCCCTTTTTTGATATAATACCGTGAGGTGATTTTTATGGCGAGCTTAAATAGATATAAATTTACATTTGGAAACAAAGCGCTCACTTTAACAACCAACCATGATAATTTGTTTATGGAAGAAGTCGAACGTGTTGCGAAAGAAAAATACCAAGCAATTAAGGAACAAATGCCAGAGGCCGATGATGAAACCATCGCTATCTTATTGGCAGTAAATAGTTTGTCTATGCAACTGAATCGCGAGATTGAGTTTGACGACAAAGAAACAGAATTAGATGATTTTCGTCGCAAAGCTTTAGACGACTTAAAGGATAAATCATCTAAATAAGAGGAGATACATGTTAACTTTCTTAATCTTATTGATTTTGGCATGGAGCTTTTATATTGGCTATGCAAGAGGCATCATCCTCCAGTCCTATTACTTTCTAGTGACCTTGGTAGCCCTCTTGATTGCAGGTGGTAGCTACAAGGGACTGGCTAAGGTTTTGTCTCTATGGGTTCCTTTTTCGAGTCCCACCCAGCAATCGGTAAATTATTTTTATGCCAACCGCTACCTGTTTCAATTAGATGACATCTTTTATGCAGGGATGGCTTATGTGTTGATTTTTGTGCTGGTTTATTTGATCGGCCGCGTGATTGGAATCTTTATGCACTTGGTTCCCCAGCCAGAAAAATTGGAGGATCGCAAGTATCAAATTGGAGCAGGTGTGATCGCCGTCGTGATAACCCTCTTGGTGATTCAGATGGGCTTGACTGTTCTCTCAACGGTTCCCATGGCTTCCATCCAAAATAGACTAAATGCAAGTGGATTGATCCGCTTTATCATCCTTCATACCCCGATCAGTTCCAGTCTGTTCCATAACTTGTGGGTGACTGCGATTATCGGAGCTTAAGGAGCAAAAATGAAGAAAGGAGTGAGACAAGTCCGGTTCAAGGAAGGACGCTCACTTTTTTTGTAGGAGAAACATGAATAAAAAAATCTTAGATATTCTGGAGTTTGACAAGGTCAAGCAACTTTTTGAACCCTATCTACAGACAGAACAAGGGGAGATGGAGCTAGCAGTCCTTACTCCAACTGATAAAAAAGAAACCATCGAAACGGCTTTTATGGAGCTAGAAGATATGGAGCAGATTCTCTTGGAAGAGCCTCGCTTTGCCGTGTCTACCATTCAAGATGTCCGTCCAGTGGCCAAGCGTTTGGAGATGGAGGCGGCCCTCAATATCGATGAATTATTAGCGCTAAAAGCAGTCCTTCGGGTGACACATGAGCTTAAGGATTTCTACGACAACTTGGAAAATGTCCGTCTGGAAAGGCTCCATCGCCTCTTTGACAACTTGGTGGATCTGCCCCGCCTACAAGGTGGGCTTCAAGCTATCAACGAAGGAGGCTTTGTCGAGTCTTTTGCCAGCGAAAAATTGGCCAAAATTCGTCGCCGAATCCAAGAGAATGAACACCAGGTCAGAGAGATTCTACAAGACCTGCTGAAAAGCAAGGCCGATATGTTGGCGGATGCTGTGATTGCTAGTCGGAATGGACGCAATGTTCTACCAGTAAAAAACACCTATCGCAACCGGATTGCAGGGGTGGTCCACGATATCTCAGCCAGTGGGAATACCGTTTATATCGAACCTCGTGCAGTGGTCAATCTCAATGAAGAAATCGCCAACCACCGGGCAGATGAACGGTATGAAATGATTCAGATTCTGGAGGAATTGTCTGACAGCCTGCGCCCCCATGCGGCAGAGATTGCTAACAACGCCTGGATTATCGGTCACTTGGACTTGATCAAGGCCAAGTATCGGTTTATGCGTGATTTCAAGGCAGTGGTACCAGAGGTTAGCAGTAATCGCTCTATACAGCTCTTGCAACTACGTCATCCCTTGATTGAAAATGCCGTCGCGAATGACCTGCATTTTACCGAGGACTTGACTGAAATCGTGATTACCGGTCCCAATACAGGGGGGAAAACCATCATGCTAAAAACGCTGGGACTAGCGCAAATTATGGCCCAGTCTGGTCTTCCCATCCTAGCGGATCCAGGTAGTCGTGTGGGCATCTTCTCACAGGTCTTTGCAGATATTGGAGATGAACAATCGATCGAGCAGAGCTTGTCGACCTTCTCCAGTCATATGACCAATATCGTATCTATCTTACATCAGGTAGATACCGCCTCCTTGATCCTTCTGGATGAGTTAGGAGCTGGAACCGATCCTCAAGAAGGGGCTGGCCTTGCTATTGCCATCCTAGAAGACCTGCGCTTACGCGGGATTAAGACCATGGCGACGACCCACTATCCAGAGCTCAAGGCCTATGGGATTGAGACTGCAGGGGTGCAAAATGCCAGCATGGAGTTTGACACAGCGAGTCTTCGTCCGACCTATCGCTTCATGCAAGGGGTGCCTGGTCGCTCCAATGCCTTTGAGATCGCCCGTCGTTTGGGCTTGTCTGAGACCATTATCCAGGATGCCATAAAGATGACCAATACGGACAATGATGTCAATCAGATTATTGAAAAACTGGAGGCGCAGACCTTAGAGAGTCGCAAGCGCTTGGATACCATTCAAGAAGTGGAGCAAGAAAATCTCAAATTCAATCGCGCTCTTCGAAAGCTCTATAACGAACTGACTCGGGAGAGGGAAACAGAACTCAATAAGGCAAGAGAAGAAGCCAAGGAAATTGTGGACATGGCACTTTCAGAGAGTGACCGCATCCTTCAAGGTCTTCACGCTAAATCCCAGTTGAAGCCACATGAGATCATTGAGGCCAAGGCTCAGTTGAAAAAACTAGCTCCTGAGACCGTTGACCTTTCTAAAAATAAGGTCTTGAAAAAAGCCAAGAAGGCGCGTGCTCCTAAGGTAGGAGATGAGATCCTGGTTATCAGCTATGGCCAACGTGGAACCCTAGTCAAGCAACTCAAAGATGGACGCTGGGAGGCGCAAGTCGGCTTGATCAAGATGACCTTGGAAGAAAAAGAATTCAACCTTATCAAGGTTGAAAAAGAGGCGGCTCAACCTAAGAAACGCCAGGTGAATGTCGTCAAGCGCTCAAACACGAGCGGGCCGAGAGCGCGTCTGGACCTCCGTGGGAAACGCTATGAAGAGGCTATGCAAGAGCTAGATGGTTTTATCGATCAGGCTCTGCTCAACAACATGGCCCAAGTCGATATCATCCACGGGATCGGGACAGGGGTCATCCGTGAAGGGGTGACCAAATACCTCCGCCGCAACAAGCATGTCAAGAGTTTTGAATATGCCCCACAAAATGCAGGTGGAAGCGGCGCAACCATTGTCACGTTTAAAGGATAAGGTAAGCCCTAGTTGTTCATCAGCTAGATCCAGATTGAAGAAAAAGTTATCTTAGAAACTTTCCTTAGGTGAGTGCGGACGTCAGCGAACTTCGAAGAAGTTCCATGACTTAGTTTTGAACCTAAGGTTTCAAAACTCCCGAGTGCCTGAAACAATTATGTTTCAGGCACTTTTCTCACGGCGGAAAGTTTCAGTATTTGTCTGAATGAGCTTATTAGTATGTATCAGTTTTAATTATTCTATATCACTTAAGTTGTTTTAAGTAAAAAATTTTATCTACATTCTAAAACCTAGCTGTTTATCAGCTAGGTTTTTTACATCTGACATCATGAAAATGATTGAAAGCTGATGAAAATGATTTGCTTTTAAATCAGATTTTCAGTATGTCCTCCCTTTTAAAAGTGCTATAATAGAGGCAATGAATGATTTGGGAGGATACGCATGCGTAAACGTGAAAGTGCAGATTCGTGTACAACGATTCTAGTCGGAAAAAATGCTAGCTATGATGGTTCGACCATTGTAGCACGAACAGAGGATTCTCAAAATGGCGTTTTTACGCCTAAGAAATTGATCGTGGTCAAACCAGAAGATCAACCGCGTCATTACAAGTCTATTTTATCATCTTTTGAAATCGACTTGCCAGATAATCCAGTTCGCTATACGGCGGTACCAGATGCCATTCCTAAAGACGGGATCTGGGGAGAAGCTGGGATCAATATCTATAATGTCGCCATGAGTGAGACAGAGACCATTACGACTAATAGCCGTGTGCTAGGGGCCGATCCTCTTGTAGAGAGTGGCATCGGTGAGGAAGACATGCTGACCTTGGTCTTGCCTTATGTCAAGACTGCCCGCGAAGGGGTTTTGCGTCTCGGAAAGATTTTAGAAGAGTACGGAACCTATGAATCTAACGGGATTGCGATTTCAGATGTGAATGAAATCTGGTGGTTGGAAACCATCGGAGGTCACCACTGGATGGCGCGCCGTGTACCAGATGATGCCTATGTGACCAACCCGAACCAACTGGGAAGTGATTATTTTGAATTTGGAAATCCAGACGAGTTTCTTTGTGACCCAGATCTTGAAAATTTTGTCACAGAGCACCATTTGATTCTGGATCAAGAAGGAAAAGGTTTTAATCCACGCTATGCCTTTGGTAGTCAAAAGGACAAGGACCGTCACTACAATACACCGCGGGCTTGGGCCATCCAGCATTTCCTTAATCCTGAAATTGAGCAGGATCCACTGAGCTTTGAGATTCCGTGGTGTCAAAAGCCCTATCGCAAGGTGACGATTGAGGATGTCAAATATGTCTTGAGCAATCACTACCAAGATACCATCTACGATCCTTATGGACCGGAAGGAGATCAGGTGAGTCAGCGAACTTTCCGGACGATCGGGATCAACCGGACCAGTCAAACAGCGATTCTGCAATTGCGTCCCAATAAACCACAAGAAACGACAGGCATCCAATGGATTTCTTACGGCTCCATGCCATACAACACAGCTGTCCCTTTCTTTACCCAAGTGGATACAACGCCAGACTACTTTGCCAATACGACGGCTAAGGTGGCAACGGATTCCTTCTACTGGGCTAACCGGATTATTGCAGGACTAGCAGATCCTCACTATGCTCACCATGTTGGCGATCTAGATGATTACCAAGAATCGACAATGGCCTGGGGACATGCACGCATCAATAAAGTCGATCGAGCCCTTGCAGCAGGTGAAACCGTCGATTTTGAGGCTGAAAACCAAGCCATGAGTGATCAGATTCAAGAAGCGACGGATCAACTCTTGGACAAAATTTTGCTCGATGCTAGCAACCTCATGACCAATCACTTCTCTTTGAGTGATTAAGAACCGTGCATTTGCAGAAACCTTGCAAGATATTTTCATGAATCGTTGACAAAGATTTGAAAATTGATTAAAATAGAGAAAATTACATACGACCGAATGAAGTTTGCAGGAGCGTGAGTGACTGTGAATGGACGGAACTCTGGAGAGACCAGAAATGGCACCGAAGGGGCAAGGTAGAGGATGCATCTACTCAAACTCTCAGGTAAAAGGACAGAGCGAAGAATAGGGGAAGTCCCCTATTTTAAGCAGGACCAGAGTACATGTTTGACATGTACTCTTTCTTTTTCTCATTTCTGTCGAGCGGTCGATAAAAAGGAGACAGAGAATGGATCATGTATTGCAGTTTTTTCAGCAACTCGATAATTTAGTATGGGGCGCCCCACTTTTGGTGCTCTTGGTAGGGACAGGGATCTACCTGACCCTTCGCTTGGGCTTGCTTCAGATACGCTATCTTCCAAAAGCCTTCCACCTGATCTTTACAGAAGATGAGGGACACGGGGATATCTCGAGTTTCGGAGCCCTTGCAACAGCTCTTGCGGCTACTGTAGGGACGGGGAATATTGTAGGGGTAGCGACGGCGATTCAGACAGGTGGCCCAGGGGCCCTCTTTTGGATGTGGATGGCGGCCTTCTTTGGAATGGCGACCAAGTATGCAGAAGGGCTCTTAGCTATTCGTTATCGGACCAAGGATGACAATGGTCATATCTCGGGTGGTCCCATGTACTATATTCTTCACGGTATGGGGGAGAAGTGGCGACCCCTAGCTATTTTCTTTGCGGTTGCAGGTGTTCTGGTGGCCCTCTTTGGGATCGGAACTATGACCCAGGTCAATTCCATTACGGGATCTCTCCAAGCGAGTTTTGGAACAGCTCCAGAAGTGGCCAGTGTAGTGATTGCTCTGGTTGTTTCGACCATCATCTTTGGTGGGATTCACTGGATTTCAAAAGTTTCTGAAAAAGTGGTTCCTTTTATGGCTGCTGCCTATATCGTTGCGACTGTCACGATCATTGCCTTGCATCTGGATCAATTGCTTCCAGCCTTAAAATCGGTCTTTTCAGATGCCTTCACAGGGACTGCAGCCATGGGAGGTTTTGCAGGAGCAACAGTCAAAATGGCTATCCAAAAAGGGGTGGCGCGTGGGGTTTTCTCCAATGAATCGGGTCTCGGATCGGCTCCCATTGCAGCAGCTGCTGCGAAGACCAATGAACCTGTCGAGCAGGGCTTGATCTCGATGACAGGAACCTTTATTGATACCATTATCATCTGTAGTTTGACGGGGTTGTCCCTTCTGGTGTCAGGGGAGAGGATGGCGAAGGGTAGCTCTAGCACCTTGACTCAGGATACGTTTACAGGTGTCTTTGGCCCAGTTGGAGGCATTATCTTAACGCTGTGCTTGGTGCTGTTTGCGACAACGACCATTCTTGGATGGTCTTATTATGGAGAACGGTGTTTCGAATTCCTATTTGGTGTCAAACATATCAATCTCTACCGGATCTTCTTTGTCTTAATGGTTGGACTAGGCGGTTTCCTAAAATTAGATCTGGTCTGGGTGATTGCAGATATCGTCAATGGGCTTATGGCTCTACCCAACTTGATTGCCCTACTAGCTCTGTCACCTGTCATTGTCAAAGAAAGCAAAGGCTAGTTTAAGAAATAAGAAAACCCAGATCAATTGATCTGGGTTTTTGCTACAAGCTAGGCTCTTCTGAAAGACTTTCTTTGTGCTTGATCCAAGCTATTAATAGCGTTTTTCTTTTGGCCAGCTGCTCATTTCTGCGATAGCAGTGAAGAGCACATCTGTCGAAGAGTTGAGAGCTGTTTCGCAAGAGTCTTGAATGACCCCGATGATAAAGCCGACACTGACGACTTGCATGGCCAAATCATTGGTGATGCCAAAGAGGCTACAAGCAACAGGGATGAGAAGGAGAGATCCTCCCGCAACTCCGGATGCCCCGCAGGCTGAGATGGCTGCCACAACACTGAGGATAAGCGCTGTTCCAAAGTCAACCTGAATCCCTAAAGTATTGGCTGCTGCAAGGGTTAAGGTATTGATAGTTACCGCTGCACCTGCCATGTTAATGGTCGATCCAAGAGGGATAGAAACAGAGTATGTATCTGGATTCAGCCCCAATTCTTCACAGAGACGCATGTTGACAGGGATGTTGGCTGCAGAACTTCTGGTGAAGAAGGCTGTTACCCCACTGACACGGAGGCATTTAAAAACAAGGGGATAGGGATTTTTGCGGATCATGAAAAAGACGATCAATGGATTGATGACCAGAGCGACAAAAGCCATCGTTCCCACCAATACTACCAAGAGAATCCCGTAGTTACTAAGGGCACTGAGTCCTTGGCCAGCGATGGTCGTGAAGACCAAACCTAAGATCCCAAATGGAGCTAGGTTGATAATCCACTCGACAATTTTTGAAGTGATGTCTGCTAGGGTTTGTAGGAGGTCTTTACTATGTTCACTCGCCTCTCTCATGGCAATTCCAAACACAGTGGCCCAAGAAAGGATCCCAATGTAGTTGGCTTGCTGCAAGGCATTGACCGGGTTGTCGACGATCTTGAGTAAGAGGTTACTAATCACTTCGCCAATTCCATTTGGAGAGGATCCTTCAGCGGCCTTTCCAGTCAGGGTAATGGTGATTGGGAAGATGTAATTGATCAAAACAGCGACGAAGGCAGCTGCAAAGGTTCCTAGGAGATAGAGGACGATGACCTTTTTCATATTGGTCTCTGTTCCTTTTTGGTGTTGGGAGAGAGCATTTGCGACGAGTGCAAAGACCAGAAGGGGTGCGATGGCACGGAGCCCCCCGACAAAGAACTCTCCTAAGAGTCCAATCCCAGTTGCTTTAGGAAATACAAGTGCTAGAACGACACCAAGTACAATCCCGATTGCGATCCTTTTCATAAGGTTGGTTTTATTCCAAGTGGTAATCAGTCGATGAATCATGTAAGGCCTCCTTAAAAAATAATTAAGGAATATTATACGATAGTTAGGGGGTAATAGCAATGAAATTTTTAAAAAATAGCCTTATTTCCGAATATTTGATATAATCATACTATTCTTTGTTAGAAAGGCCCGAATAAATGAGTCAAGCTTTCCAACGTTATTTCAGTAAAATAGACTGGACAAAGATTTTTGATGACCTAATTTCAAAATGCATCTCTCTGATTTTTGTCTTTCTCTTATTTTTTATCGCTAAAAAGGTCATCCATAGCCTGGTCAAGCGGATATTAACCCCTTCTTTTAAGTATACGGTGCAGGATGAAGCCCGTAAAAAAACCATTCTCCGTTTAGTAGAGAGTCTCTTGAACTACTGCTTGTATTTTATCTTGATCTACTGGATCTTGTCGATCCTCGGTCTTCCAGTCTCTAGTTTATTGGCTGGTGCTGGGATTGCTGGGGTGGCGATCGGGATGGGAGCCCAGGGCTTCCTTTCCGATTTGGTCAATGGTTTCTTTATCCTTTTAGAACGCCAGCTGGATGTGGGGGACAATGTCCGACTTACCAATGGTTCTATTAATATTGCCGGCATCGTTAGCAGTGTGGGAATTCGGACAACTCAAGTACGTGATTTTGACGGGACTCTCCACTTTGTCCCAAACCGCAATATCACTGTCGTCAGCAACCTCTCGCGTGGAGATATGCGCGTGCTGGTAGATATCCCACTAGATGCGAATACCGATCTTGACAAGATCTACCAGGTCATCGCTCAGGTCAACCAGTCTCAACAAGACAAACACCCAGAAGTGTTGACAGGTCCTACCATTTTAGGCCCACAGATTGAAAAAAATGGTCGCTATTCCTTCCGTATTGCTATGACCGCTCAAAATGGAACCCAGGTTACTGTTTACCATACTTACTATAAACTCTATCATGATGCCTTGATGGAAGCAGGAATCAACCTTCCAACAGGAAATAACGGAATCATGTAAAAAAGCTCAGAAATATTTTTCTGAGCTTTTTTAATCGATGTTACGATCTTAAGTGGCAGTATTTGTCATCCAAATATTTAATCTGATCCCAAGTCTTTCGAGCCTCAGGTGGCAAGATCAATAATTGCTTGCGCAATAGGGCGGTGATTTCGAGATCCAATGATTCGATCGTGAGGGCTATGGCTACGGAACTTTTTGCCCTTTGGATCTTGTTAATGCAGTGTTGGATATGCTGGCAAGCAGTACAAGTCTGTGCTTGACGGCTTGCTGCAATCTCCTGACGCATATCAGAAAGCAGTTGCATCAATTCAGACTTAAGGAATTCAATGGTAGTTGACTTGTCTTGAGCAAAATGAAACATAAGCGCACCTCCTTTTGCTATAGTTTAATACTAATTTATTAAAAATGCAAGGGGGTAAAGTAAAAAAAATAAAATTTTTTTAGAAAAAGATACAGAAAAAGAGATGGCTCAAATCTCTCATCACTAATGATGGATAAGATTCCTTTCTTTAAAAATGACTGTCTTCCCTTGAGACCAATTGTCCTTAAAGAGATCAGTAGCTACAAAAAACTCCTGAAACATACTGGTTTCAGGAGTTGAGAGGCTTTGACCCGAAGGCCTTAAAGAAAAATATCGATTGATTATACAAGACCTTGTGCAATCATCGCATTTGCAACATTTTCAAAGGCAGCGATGTTGGCACCTGCAAGGTAATCTTTACCAAGTCCGTAAGTTTCTGCAGTTGTTTTAGCAGTATTGAAGATGTTGGTCATGATGTCTTTCAAACGTCCGTCCACTTCTTCGCGTGTCCATGAAAGACGTTGGCTGTTTTGGCTCATTTCAAGAGCAGATACAGCAACTCCACCAGCATTGGCTGCTTTAGCAGGTCCGTAAAGGATACCATTTTCTTTGTATACGTTGATGGCATCGATGTTACTTGGCATGTTTGCTCCTTCAGAGACAACTTTCACACCTTGAGCGACCAAACGTTTTGCAGCATCGCCATCGATTTCATTTTGAGTTGCACATGGAAGAGCGATGTCATAGTTACCAGCATAAGTCCATACAGAACCTTCGTAGTAAGTAGCAGTTGGTTTTTCAGCAGCGTATTCAGTCAAACGTGCACGACGTTTTTCTTTGACGTCTGTAAGAAGGTCGAAGTCAATACCGTTTTCGTCGATCACGTAACCGTTTGAGTCAGATACAGAGATAACAGTTGCACCAAGTTCAGTTGCTTTTTGAAGAGCGTATTGAGCAACGTTACCAGAACCTGAGATCACGACTTTCTTACCAGCAAAGCTGTCGCCGTTTACTTTGAGCATTTCTTCAGTGTAGTAAACCAAACCATAACCAGTTGCTTCTGGACGGATCAAGCTACCACCAAAACCAAGAGGTTTACCAGTCAAGACACCAGCATCGAATTGGCGAAGGCGTTTATATTGACCGTAAAGGTATCCGATTTCACGTCCACCAACCCCGATATCACCGGCTGGGACATCAAGAGAAGGACCGATGTGTTTTTGCAATTCAGTCATGAAGCTTTGGCAGAAACGCATCACTTCAGCGTCTGTTTTTCCTTTAGGATCGAAGTCAGATCCACCTTTACCACCACCGATAGGAAGACCAGTCAAGACGTTTTTGAAGATTTGTTCGAAACCGAGGAATTTCAAGATCCCTTGGTTAACAGTTGGGTGGAAACGAAGACCACCTTTGTAAGGACCTACAGCAGAGTTGAATTGAACACGGTAACCACGGTTTACTTGGATGTTTCCTTCACGGTCAACCCAAGGAACACGGAAAGAAATTACGCGTTCAGGTTCTGTAATACGAGCCAAGATGTTTTCTTCGATGTATTCAGGATGTTTTTCAAAAACAGGTTCCAAAGTGCTGAGGAACTCTTCAACAGCTTGAAGGAATTCAGCTTCGTGGCCGTTACGAGCTTTTACAGTTTCGAAAGTGCTTTGGATATATTCTTTAGCAGTTGTCATGTTAATTCTCCTTTGTGAATGAAACGAAAACCAGCAAACCCGCTAGGGGAGTGGCTTTGAGACAGTTGACAAACAATGTCATGTTTTATTACATGGATCATTATAGCAGACTTTTTTTGGCTTGTAAAGAAAAAAGTTGAATTTTCTGAAAATTTTATCGTGACTAGGAAAGTCCGAATGTTTGGAAGAATTTTTAGCTTTGATTGTCCGGAAGCTTCCAAGTGATGGTATAATGAAAGAAGAAAATAGAGAGCATCCCGAACGATTCTGTTGGTGGTGTTTCAAAAAAGGAGTACAAGATGGTATCGACAAAAACGCAAATTGCTGGTTTTGAATTTGACAACTGCTTGATGAATGCGGCAGGTGTAGCCTGTATGACCACTGAGGAATTAGAAGAAGTGAAGAACTCAGCTGCTGGGACCTTTGTGACCAAGACAGCGACCTTAGAATTCCGTGCTGGTAATCCAGAGCCACGCTACCAAGATGTGCCGCTTGGTTCGATCAATTCGATGGGGCTACCTAACCAAGGGTTGGACTATTATTTGAATTACTTATTGGAGTTGCAAGAAACGGATCCTGACCGGACCTTCTTCTTATCTCTCGTCGGCATGTCTCCTGAAGAAACTCATACTATCTTGAAAAAGGTGCAAGATAGTGACTTTAAAGGCTTGACAGAATTGAACCTATCTTGTCCCAATGTCCCTGGGAAACCTCAGATTGCCTATGATTTTGATACGACAGATCGGATCTTGTCTGAGGTCTTTGCCTATTTCACCAAACCTCTAGGGATCAAGTTGCCACCTTATTTTGATATCGTTCATTTTGATCAAGCAGCAGCGATCTTTAACAAATACCCGCTCAAGTTTGTCAACTGCGTCAACTCAATCGGAAATGGCCTCTACATTGAGGATGAATCCGTGGTGATTCGTCCTAAGAACGGATTTGGTGGGATTGGTGGAGAATACATTAAACCAACGGCTCTCGCCAATGTCCATGCCTTTTACCAACGTCTGAATCCAGAAATTCAGATTGTGGGGACTGGGGGCGTCTTGACTGGTCGGGATGCCTTTGAACATATCCTTTGTGGGGCTAGTATGGTGCAAATCGGAACGACGCTGCATAAAGAAGGAGTGGAGGCTTTTGAACGCATCACTGCGGAACTCAAAGCCATCATGGAAGAAAAAGGATACCAAAGCCTGGAAGACTTCCGTGGGAAATTGCACTACATTGACTAATCTTTCGAAAAGAACTTCCTCAAGTGGAAACTTGGGGAAGTTTTTTATGAGAGTGGGACAGAAATCGGTCATTCGTTAGAATTCAATTTCGTCGTCCCACCTCCGCACAGTTGAGTAGGG
>NZ_JVSR01000056.1:0-47518 GCF_001069785.1 Streptococcus parasanguinis | reverse complement strand
AATCCAAAAATAATTGAGAGGCTAGGACTTTTGTCCCAGCCTCTTATTTGACTTTATCCGCTTAGCCCTTTGTATCTTACTGAAATGAACACGGGCTGCGGATTGTGTCAAAAAGATGAATCCTCCTAGAATCTTTTGGATTCTGCGTCGAATTCCCTATTTTGACTTTATCCGCTTAGCCCTTTGTATCTTACTATAATGGCCTTTTATTAGGCATGCCCGCTTTTCTTGGGTATTTATTGGGGGTTTCTTTTTTCTTTTCTACAAGAGTGATATAGCGTGGATCCCCATTTGGCAATTCATACTGTAGATTGTCTCCAACCTTACTAAATAGCAGGTTGAGGGCATTTTTGGCTTCTTCCAACTCTTCTGGAGCATTGCTGGCCTTGAGAGCAAGAAGCTGTCCCCCTACTTTCAGGTAAGGGATGGTCAGTTCAGAGAGGACCTGCATGCGGGCAACCGCGCGGGCAGTTACGATATCAAATTGGGCACGAAAGGCCTTATCTTGCGCAAAATCCTCCGCACGTCCATGGTAGAAATGAACTCCGCTCAAGCCCAACTCTTCAGCCAGCAAGTGGAGAAAATTGATCCGCTTATTGAGGGAATCAATGATGGTCACATCCAGCTCAGGGAATAGGATCTTCATTGGTAGGCTTGGAAAGCCGGCGCCAGCTCCAATATCCAAGAGACGGATGGGTTGGTTTTCGATCAGGCCCTGTAAAATGGGTGCGATAGAATCATAAAAATGCTTGAGATAGACTTCGTCTTTTTCTGTGATGGCAGTGAGATTAATTTTCTCATTCCATTCCACGAGGAGCTCAAAATAGCGTTCGTATTGCTCTTTTTGACGATCAGTTAATGGAAAGCCGAGGTCGGCTAAACGGACATAAAATTCTTCTGGTTTCATGCTTTTATTTTACCACAAAATAAGGGAAATTTGATATACTGGTAGAAAGAAATGAAAGGAATTCAATAAAATGATTTGGATTATTCTTGGGATCATTGTAGTCCTTGTGTTGATTGTAGTAGGAGTTTACAACGGTTTGGTGAAAAGCCGCATGCAGACTCGTGAAGCATGGAGTCAAATTGATGTGCAATTGAAACGTCGGAATGACTTGATTCCAAACTTGATCGAAACCGTTAAAGGCTATGCAAAATATGAGGGTGATACCCTTGCTAAGGTCACTCAACTTCGCCAACAAGTGGCTCAAGCTACTTCACCTGCAGAAGCGATGGCAGCCAGTGATGCTCTTTCCCGTCAAGTGGCAGGCATTTTTGCGGTTGCTGAAAACTACCCAGACTTGAAGGCTAACACCAACTTCATGCAATTGCAAGAAGAATTGACCAATACAGAAAACAAAATTTCTTATGCCCGTCAATTGTACAACAGTGTCACAAGCAATTACAATGTGAAATTGGAAACTTTCCCAACAAACGTAATTGCTGGAATGTTTGGCTTCAGACAAGCCGAATTCCTTCAAGTGCCTGAAGAAGAAAAAGCTGTACCAAAGGTGGATTTTAGCGGATTAGGAGACTAATATGCTTTTTGACCAAATTGCAAGCAATAAAAGGAGAACCTGGATTCTCCTTATTGCTTTTTTCATACTCTTGGCCCTCATCGGAGCAGCCGTTGGCTACCTCTGGTTAGGCTCCTCCCTTGGTGGCGTCATCCTAGCTTTGATTATTGGTGGGATTTATGCCTTTAGCATGATTTTCCAATCAACTGAAGTTGTGATGCGGATGAATGGGGCGCGTGAGGTGACGGAAGAGCAAGCCCCTCAGCTCTACCATATTGTCCAAGATATGGCTATGGTAGCTCAGATCCCCATGCCTCGGGTCTATATTGTAGATGATCCTTCTATGAATGCATTTGCGACAGGGTCCAATCCTCAAAATGCTGCTGTTGCAGCAACGACAGGTCTTCTAGCTGTGATGAACCGTGAGGAATTGGAGGGAGTCATCGGACATGAAGTCAGCCACATTCGCAATTACGATATTCGCATCTCTACGATTGCAGTGGCCCTTGCCAGTGCCATCACCATGCTTTCTAGCATTGGTGGCCGGATGATGTGGTGGGGCGGTGGTCGTAGCCGGGACGATGATCGAGAAGGTAGCGGTGGTTTGGAGATTGTTATGTTGATCCTTTCCTTGCTTGCCATCGTTTTAGCGCCATTAGCAGCGACCTTGGTCCAGTTAGCCATCTCTCGTCAACGGGAGTTCCTAGCAGACGCTTCAAGTGTCGAATTGACGCGGAATCCTCAAGGGATGATCAATGCTTTGTTAAAACTAGACAATAGCGAACCAATGCAACGACATGTCGATGATGCGAGCAGTGCTCTTTTTATCAACGATCCTAAAAAAGAATCCGGCTTTCAAAAGCTCTTTTATACCCACCCACCCATTGCTGAGCGGGTTGAAAGATTAAGAAATATGTAAAAAAATCCATCAAACAGTGGATTCAGATTGAAGACACCATCATCTTAGAACCTTTCCTTGGGTGAGTACGGACGTCAGCGAACTTCTATGAAGTTCCATGACTTAGTTTTGGATCTAAGGTTCCAAAACTCCCGAGTGCTAGAAACAACTTGTTTCTAGTACTTTTCTCACGGCGGAAAGTTTCAGTAGATGATTGAATAACTCTAAAGAATAAAAAGTATTTATCTTTATAGAAGTTAATAGAATTGTATAAAAGATAACTTTGTCTTTAAGCTCAATCCACCAAACGGTGGGTTTTTTATTTGGTAGTTAAGAGGAGGGTAGTGAAACCAAGGATGGCAAAGATCCCCCACGCTAGGGAAAGGCTCCAGATAGCTAGACTAGAAAAGAGAGCTGTCCCAAGTGGCATGGCAAAGCTGACCATCAGTCCCAAAAAGCTAGAGGTAGAAGCTAATTTTTCAGCGGGTAATTTGCTCATTAAAAGGCTGGAAACTTTTGGGTTGATTTTTGCTACAAGATAACCAAGGAAAGTGATGAGTAGAAGGGAAAGGAAATCCCAGTGCACCAGAATATTTGTGAGCCCAAGCATAGTCAGCCCACCTGTGATCCAAAGGAGGATATGGTGGAGCGATTGCTTGGAAAAATAGTCATGGGGTGTCAGGCTAGCCCAGACCATGCTTAAAATAGTCACTGCCTCTAAGATCAAGAGGGATTGGCTAAAGCTCAACTGAAAGAAGGGGGAGTGAAGCAGTTGTAAATTGTAGATACCTGAGATGGATCCCCCAAGGGCATTGATGAGAACCAATGAGAAGAGCAACTTGCCAAAGTGGTGAACCTCCTCATCTGAAAAAATACTTTTGGCGTTCTGGTACATCTCTTGGCATTCGTGTACCAAAGAATTCTTACTTTTGGGCTCAATGACGGGATCATGTGTCAGCTGCTTTTTTCTAATCAAGAGACAGGTAGAAGACAGGAGAAAAGTCACTGCATTGATCGAAGCGACCAGGGCAAAATTTTGATGGCTGATAGCTAGCAGCCAAACTCCTAGAGCTTGTCCAGAAATCGAACAGACCATACTAAGCAGTTGGTTGAAGGAATAAGCCTCCATTAAATCCTCGTCTGGGATGTTCTTTTTCATGATAGGGAGTTGCAAGCCTCCGCGATAATCACTCAAACAATCTGAAACAATGTTTAAAAAGCAAACAATCGAAAAGGCTAGGTAACCCGGAATCTTGGTCATGAGGGCAATAAGGATAAAGAGGATAGCTTGAAGATAGCCAATGCGGATCAACCAGTTAGCTTTTTTCTTCGTGCGGTCAGCCTTCATCCCGACAAAAATGGTAAAGAGGCTAGGAATAAATACAATGAGATTGGCAATGCCAACTGCTAGGCTCGGTTGCGGCATACTGGCAGCAAAGACCACAAAGACAAGATTGTAGATGGCAGCGCCAAGGGTATTTAAAAAGCGTGAAAGACTAAGTAAGGCAAAAATTTTATTACGAGCTAAGAGTTTCATGAGCCTTCCTCCTTCACGTGATTAGTTGCTAGGACTTGTTTGATGGATCGAAAGATCTGTTTGAAGAGCTCCAATTTTTCCTCTTCTGAAAGAGCTAGCTTCTGATCCTTCAGATAGACGCTAGTATGTGAGAGAAGAAAGCGGAGGAAGTGGTTTTTTAGTTTGGTCATCATGGGAAGAACCTTCTTTCTTTACTTGATAGTCCTATTGTAAACCTAAAAAGCAAGAAAAAATTAATGTTGCATATTTTCAACAAAAACTCACAGAGTAGATCTGTGAGTTTTTAGGATTTATTGATCAGTTCTTGCAGGCCCTGTTTGTAGTAGTTGGCACTGTCCTTACAATCCAGAATAGAGAGAACCTGGATGGCCTGTTCCATCTTTTCAAGACCGATTTCTTTTTCTCCCTTTCGATAGAGAAATTCTCCTTTGGCGTAGAGATAAACCGTCCGATGGTAGGCTTCATTTTCGGAGTAAAAGTGGTCCTTGATCAACTGATCAAAATAGGTTGCATCTTCAAATTCATTTGAACTAATGGCCAGAAAGAAGCCATTAAGAAAAATAGAGTTAAGGGCAGGACGAGAGGAATCTAGGAGAAGCTTGAAATCCTCCCTTTGGACCAACTCCTCTGTGTATTGTCGATAGAGGCGACTAGAGAAAAGTGGAGAGGTCAGAGAGAACAGGTTCAATTCAAAATTTCCCCAGATCATGACAGAGAAGAGATAATCATGGAGGAAATCCAGTTCCTCTTGGCTAGCGGTGAGCTCCACCTCAGGATAGAAGCCAAGCATTTGGGCCTTGAGAATAATGCTGGCTAAGAGGTCTTCTTTTTTGTGATGTTTCTGATAGGCTAGCTGGTAAGTTTGGTACAAGGCTTGGTCGTGTTCCAAGCTCATGTTTTCATAGTGCTCTTTCAACAATTTGGGAATAAAAGAGTGCTGATCGATTCCAGCTAGATGAGAAAACTCACTGAGGCTGGTTTTGATCTGTTGAAGGGCCTGAAAAAACCGTTGCGTGGTCAGGTCATTTTCTCCTCTTTCAAATCGCGACAGCATAGAGCGCGAAAATTCGCCACCCGTAGCTTCCTCTAAAGAGATGTGGCGACTTTCACGTATTTGCCGAAAAACTGCTCCGATTTCTTTCATGAATTCTCCTCTATCTAACATTGCTCAATGCCCTAGCCAGTGACCCTCTGTTGTCCAAGAGATGGTGGGACCTTGTGTACAACACCAATTGGCCTAGTTACTGTATCTTTTTTCATGATTATAACAAATTTTTGAGGAGACTTCTTGGTTGAGGGGCAGCTTCATGATATACTAGTAGTATCTAGAAGATTTGAGGACAAAAGAATGAACTTATATACACAAGAAATCCGTAAAAATCCTGAAGGACTAGCTTTTGATCAAGAGTTGGATTTGTTAAAGGATCTGCAAAAGCGTAATTCAGAAATTCTTGATTTAAAGAATGTGACAGCGACAGGACGAGTAGCCTATGATACAGGCCTCTATGTCTTGGATTACCAGTTGACCTACACCATCGTTTTGGCATCTAGCCGAAGCATGGAGCCTGTTGAGCTTCAAGAGAACTATCCTGTAACAGAGGTGTTTGCGGAGGATGTACAGTCTGACGCAGATATCGAGGCCCTAGAGGAAGACTTGATCCTTCCAATCGAAGGTGGGAAGATTGACCTGAGTGAGAGTGTAGCAGATAATATTCTGCTCAATATTCCTCTCAAGGTTCTCACTCCAGAAGAAGAGGCTGGACAAGGTTTTATCGAAGGCAATGATTGGAAAATCCTGTCCGAAGAAGAATACCAAGCCGCTCAAGCGATCAAGAAAGAAGAAAACAGTCCTTTCGCTGGTCTAAATGGCTTGTTTGATGAAGAATAAGCTAGAGATTGCATTTGATAAATTTAGACATAAATACAGGTCTTTTCTTTGAGGAAAGGCCTTCTTTTGATATACTAGGATTAATAAACAACAGAGGGGAGACCTCTAAAAAAGGAGAAAAAGTATGGATACTTTATTTATTCCAGGTTGGTTGATTACTTTTGTAATCGTAGCCATTCTTGTATTGATCTTGTTGGTCAAAGGGTATGTCAATGCTAAACCCAACGAAGTCGTGGTCATTACCGGTCTTCGGAAGCAACGTCACTTGCGTGGGAAAGCAGGCTTTATGATTCCCTTTGTCGAACAACGCTCTTATCTTGATATTGAGCAATTCTCGACAGATGTTCGGACGTCAGAAGCAGTCCCAACACTGGACTTCATTAACGTCCGTGCCGATGCGGCTGTTAAATTAAAAATTGGTACAACCGATGAAATGATTGCCCGGGCTGCAGAAAACTTCTTGAACTGGAATACGACAGATATTTCCAATTCTGTCCAAGATGTCTTGGAAGGAAACCTGCGGGAAGTGATCGGTCAGATGGAGCTCCGTAAGATGGTCAATGACCGTCAAGAGTTTGCCTCAAAAGTGCAAGACAACGTAGCGCCAGACTTGGCTAAAATGGGTCTAGAAGTCATCGCCTTTACGGTTCAATCCTTCTCTGATGAAGGGGGAGTCATCGATAACCTCGGGATTGAAAATGTTGAAACCATTAAGAAAGATGCCTTGATTGCCAAAGCCAAAGCAGAACGCGAACGCAAGGAAGTCGAAGCAGAACAAGATAAATTGGCTAACGACAAACGGGTCGCTGCCGATCTTGAAATCGCGCAAAAACAAAATGAATTAAAACTCAAACAAGCAGCCCTCAAGCAAGAAGCAGATATTGCCCAAGCAAAAGCAGATGCCGCTAAAGGGATTGAGGCAGAAGTGCAACGTCGTGAACAAGAGCGCGTGGCAGCCGAAGCCAATATCATGAAGCAAGAAAAAGAAGCAGAAGTCAAAGAGCGCGAAGTTAAGGTTCGTGAACAAGAATTGGATGCCAATATCCGCAAACAAGCTGAAGCTGAAAAATATGCGCGTCAACAAGCTGCAGAAGCAGAATTGATCGAACGCCAACGCAAGGCGGAAGCAGAACTCTTCGAAACACAAAAAGAAGCCGAAGCTCGAAAAGCTCAAGCCGAAGCTGAGAAATTTGCCCAATTGCAAGAGGCCGAAGCTATTGAAGCCAAAGGTCGTGCCGAGGCTGAAGCCATTCGCTTGAAACTGGAAGCTGAAGCCAAAGGTTTGGACCAAAAGGCCGAAGCGATGAAGAAAATGCAAGAAGCAGCCATTACTGAAATGGTCGTTGACAAGTTGCCTGAAATTGCGCGTGCTGTCGCAGAACCATTAACCAAGGTGGATAAGATTACCATGTACGGTGAGGGTAATGCTTCTAAGATGGTGGGCGATATCATGCAAAGTATCGACCAAGTCTCTCAAGGAGCTGGATTCGATATTCGTCAATTGTTAGCAGGAGCTCTAGGAGTTAATATGACGGTCAACAAACTCAAAGAAGGAGATCAACCGGTCATTGAAGCAGAGGAGTTGGCTTCTAAAGAAGATTAATGCCATTCTTAAGAAAGTGTCTGAGAACTGTTTCTCGGGCACTTTTATTTTGAAGATCAAACGACTTGCATGATCTTCTCCCTCTTAGAGAAGGCAGGAAGCTATTTTCTGCTTTCTTTTGAGGAGGAAAAATGGTAGAATAAAGGCAAACTATAAAGAGGAGTGTCACATGACTAAAGCAAACTTTGGTGTTGTTGGTATGGCCGTAATGGGTCGTAACCTTGCCCTTAATATTGAATCTCGTGGCTATACAGTTGCCATTTATAACCGTAGTAAAGAAAAAACGGAAGATGTTGTTGCTTGCCATCCTGAAAAGAACTTTGTGCCAAGCTATGATATCGAAAGCTTCGTAAACTCTATCGAAAAACCACGCCGTATCATGCTTATGGTTCAAGCAGGACCTGGTACAGATGCAACCATCCAAGCCCTTCTTCCACATTTGGATAAAGGCGATATCTTGATCGACGGAGGAAACACGTTCTACAAAGATACCATCCGTCGGAACGAAGAGTTGGCGAACTCAGGGATCAACTTTATCGGTACTGGTGTATCTGGTGGTGAAAAAGGTGCCCTTGAAGGTCCTTCTATCATGCCTGGTGGACAAAAAGAAGCGTATGACTTGGTAGCAGACGTTCTTGAAGAAATCTCTGCAAAAGCACCAGAAGATGGTAAACCATGTGTGACTTACATCGGTCCTGATGGAGCTGGTCACTACGTGAAAATGGTCCACAACGGGATCGAGTATGGGGATATGCAATTGATTGCAGAAAGCTATGATTTGATGCAACACTTGCTTGGTCTTTCTGCAGAAGACATGGCTGAAATCTTCACGGAGTGGAACAAGGGTGAATTGGACAGCTACTTGATTGAAATCACTGCTGATATCTTGAAACGCAAAGACGATGAAGGTCAAGATGGACCAATCGTAGACTATATCTTGGACGCTGCAGGAAACAAAGGAACTGGTAAATGGACTAGCCAATCAGCGCTTGATCTTGGTGTGCCATTGTCACTCATTACTGAGTCAGTATTTGCCCGTTACATCTCTGCTTACAAAGAAGAACGTGTTCATGCTAGCAAGGTTCTTCCAAAACCAGCTGCTTTCAAATTTGAAGGAGACAAGGCTGAGTTGATCGAAAAGATTCGTCAAGCCCTTTACTTCTCAAAAATCATCTCTTACGCACAAGGTTTTGCGCAATTGCGTGTCGCTTCTAAAGAAAACAACTGGAACTTGCCATTTGCGGACATCGCATCTATCTGGCGCGATGGATGTATCATCCGTTCTCGTTTCTTGCAAAAGATCACAGATGCCTACAACCGTGATGCAGATCTTGCTAACCTTCTATTGGATGAGTACTTCTTGGATGTTACTGCTAAGTATCAACAATCAGTTCGTGATATCGTAGCTCTTGCTGTTCAAGCAGGTGTACCAGTACCAACCTTCTCAGCAGCCATTACTTACTTCGATAGCTACCGTTCAGCGGATCTTCCAGCAAACTTGATCCAAGCACAACGTGACTACTTTGGTGCTCACACATACCAACGTAAAGACAAAGAAGGTACTTTCCACTATTCTTGGTACGACGAAAAATAATCTTGCCCTATGGTCAAACGAGTTCTACTAGTAGAAAATGAGAAGCAAATCGCTCGCTTTATTGATTTGGAACTTCAAAAAGAGGGGTATCAAGTTGATGTGGTCGAAGATGGAAAAGAGGGTCTGGCATTGATTGCTGCGACCAAATATGATCTGATCTTGTTTAATTACGATCTGTCAGATATGTCTGGTGAAACATTCGCAGAGGAAATCAGTCGGATTCGCCCAGCTTCTGTTTTGATTGTTTTAGATAGCCGCGAAAAAATTGCTGAGCACAAAGAGAGTATTCAGCGCTTTGCCGTTTCCTATATGGTTAAACCCTTTATTATCAGCGATTTGGTAGATAAGATCACAGCCATTTTTAGAGGACGTGATTATATTGACCAACATTGTAGCCAGATGAAAATCCCAACGTCATACCGCAATTTGCGCATTGATGTGGAACACCATACCGTCTATCGTGGGAAAGACATGATTAGTTTGACCCGCAGAGAATATGACCTCCTGGCGACTCTGATGGGTAGCAAGGGAGTGGTGACACGAGATCAGTTGTTGGAAAGTGTCTGGAAGTACGAGAGTGCAGGTGAGACTAATATTGTTGACGTCTATATCCGTTATCTCCGTGGGAAAATTGATCTACCAGGTCAAAAAAGCTATATTAAGACAGTTCGTGGGATTGGCTATGCCATGCAAGACGCATTAGAGTGAAGCATTCGAACCCTTAGAGGGTTCGAATGTTTTTATGTTTCAAGGGAAACGTTTGCGCTGAAAAAGAATGAGTTTTAAAAAGAATTTGGCTTAAAAAAGATAAAAAATGATAAAATTTGGAGAAAAAAATGAATGTAAGGCTTTACAAATTTTTAAAATATGGTATACTAGAAACAAATTAAGCGCAAACGTTTTCTTAAAACAAAGCCTTAAACAATATAAGGAGGTTGAATGATGAACAAAGGATCATTCAAAAGTTTATTTAGCTTTGAATTCTGGCAGAAGTTCGGTAAGGCCTTGATGGTCGTTATCGCTGTCATGCCAGCGGCTGGGTTGATGATTTCAATCGGGAAATCTATCCCTATGATCAACCCGAATTTATCTCCACTTGTTATTACAGGTGGAATTCTCGAACAAATCGGTTGGGGGGTTATCGGAAACCTTCACATCCTCTTTGCCCTTGCTATCGGTGGTAGCTGGGCCAAAGAACGTGCAGGGGGTGCCTTTGCAGCTGGTCTCTCTTTCATCTTGATTAACCGTATTACCGGTGCAGTTTTCGGAGTGACATCTGCAATGTTAGCTGATAAGGCTGCTACGGTTCACACAATCTTCGGTGGATCAATTAAAGTTGCGGACTACTTTATCAGTGTTCTTGAAGCTCCAGCTCTTAATATGGGGGTATTTGTAGGGATTATCTCAGGTTTCGTTGGAGCAACTGCCTTCAATAAATACTACAACTACCGTAAACTCCCAGAAGCCCTTTCTTTCTTCAACGGGAAACGCTTTGTACCATTCGTTGTTATCGTTCGTTCAGCTCTAACAGCCTTGGTTCTGTCAGCATTGTGGCCAGTAGTTCAATCAGGAATTAATGGATTTGGTGTTTGGATTGCCAACTCACAATCAACAGCTCCAGTATTGGCACCATTCTTGTTTGGTACCTTAGAACGTCTTCTCTTGCCATTTGGTCTTCACCATATGTTGACCATTCCAATCAACTATACTCAATTGGGTGGTAGCTACCAAGTACTTACAGGTGCAGCTAAAGGAACAACTGTATTTGGACAAGATCCACTTTGGTTGGCTTGGGTAACAGACCTTGTTAACTTGAAGAAAGCTGATCCTAGCCAATACCAACACTTGCTTCATGCCTACACACCAGCTCGTTTCAAAGTTGGTCAAATGATCGGATCATTTGGTATCTTGATGGGGATCGTGGTTGCTATCTACCGCAATGTGGATCCAGATAAAAAAGAAAAATACAAAGGGATGCTTTTTGCAACTGCCCTTGCAACATTCTTGACAGGTGTAACAGAACCAATTGAATACATGTTCATGTTTATTGCTACACCATTGTACATCATCTATGCTCTTGTTCAAGGGGCTGCCTTTGCAATGGCTGACTTGGTTAACCTTCGAGTTCACTCATTCGGTTCAATCGAGTTCTTGACACGTACCCCAATGGCCATCAACGCTGGTTTGGCATTAGATATCTTTAACTTTGTATGGGTAACAGTCCTCTTTGGATTTATCATGTACTTCATTGCCAACTTCATGATTAAGAAATTCAATTATGCGACTCCAGGACGTAACGGTAACTATGAACAAAATGATGATGCCCCTGCAGGAGATGGTGCAGCAGCAGGTGCTGCTACAAGCTCAGCAAGCTCACAAGTCATTAACATTATCAACCTTCTTGGTGGACGTGCTAACATCGTCGACGTTGACGCATGTATGACTCGTCTTCGTGTAACCGTTAAGGACGCTGAAAAAGTCGGAACAGAAGAACAATGGAAAGCTGAAGGCGCTATGGGTCTTGTCATGAAAGGACAAGGGGTCCAAGCGATCTACGGACCTAAAGCTGACGTATTGAAATCTGATATCCAAGACGTTCTTGATTCAGGTGAAGTCATTCCTGAAACACTTCCTAGCCAAATGACAGCAGTTCAAAAGGCTGAAGCAACCTTTAAAGGGGTAACTGATGAAGTTCACTCTGTTGCAGATGGTGAAGTGATCAACATCGAAGATGTGAAAGATCCTGTATTCTCACAAAAAATGATGGGAGACGGATTTGCAGTTGAGCCTGAAAATGGCCACATCGTTTCACCAGTTGCTGGTAAAGTTACTAGTGTCTTCCCAACCAAACATGCCCTTGGTTTGGTAACAGATAATGGTTTGGAAGTCTTGGTTCATATCGGTCTAGATACTGTTAGTCTTGAAGGAAAACCATTTGAGGTTAAAGTTTCTGAAGGTCAAACAGTGGCTGCTGGAGACCTCTTGGTGGAAGCAGACCTTGATGCAATCCGTGCAGCTGGTCGTGAAACTTCAACAATTGTTGTCTTCACAAATGCAGATGCGATTAAATCCGTTAAGGTCGAACATACTGGTAAATTGGCAGCAAATGCACCAGTTGCAACAGTAGAATTATAAAAGACATCGGCAAAGAAAATGAGGTTGGGACAGTGCACCCGGCCTCTTGCCGTTTCTTGATTTGGAGAGAAGGAGAAATCAGGGGATGAAATTTTTAACATTAAATTCCCATAGTTGGATGGAAGAGAATGCTCAGCAAAAATTTGAAACCCTCAAGGAACAAATTTTAGAAGCGCAATATGATGTGATCTGTTTCCAAGAGGTCAATCAAGAAATGGCCTCAGAAACAGTCGAAACAGATGAGTATTATCAAGCTTTGCCATCATCTGTAGCGATTCACAAGGATCACTTTGTTCGCGTATTGGTAGAAGAGTTAGCTGCTCATGGACTCCACTATTATTGGACTTGGGCCTACAACCATATTGGCTATGATCACTTCAATGAGGGTGTAGCGGTTCTTTCGCGTCAACCCTTGAAGGCGGATGAGATTTTGGTATCCAATATGGATGATCCAACGGACTACCATACTCGTCGAGTGGCCGTCGCCCATACGAGTGTGGATGGCAAAGAGATTGCTGTTGCCAGCGTCCATCTTTCTTGGTGGGACAAAGGTTTCCAATTTGAGTGGCCACGCATTGAGAACTACTTCAGCCAAGTAGGCAAACCTTTTATTCTAGCTGGTGATTTCAATAATCCTGCTGGTCAAGAAGGGTATGAAACGATTCTATCCAGTTCGCTAAAACTTCAAGATAGTTTTATCGAAGCCAAAGAAACAAAGGGGACTTATACTGTAGGTCCTGGAATCGATGGCTGGACGGATAATCAAGTTCCATTGCGAATCGATTACGTCTTTGCAAGTCCAGAATGGGACATCCAGCGTCTACATGTCATTTTTGATGGTCAAAACAAACCCCATGTTAGTGATCACTATGGCTTAGAAGCTGAATTATCGCTTTAATATAAACGGAGAGTCGAAAGGAAAACGATTTTATTCAAATCGTCCTTCGACTCTTTTTTATGGATCAAATAGGAGCAAGCATAGGGGATTCTCCTGTTCTTCTGCTTTCTTTACGATTCAATTTATGGTAAAATGAAGTGTTAAAACAGTTTAAGGAGGTAGCAAATGCGTTGTCCAAAATGTGGTGGAAGTAAGTCTAGTGTGGTGGATAGTCGACAAGCTGAAGATGGGAACACCATCCGTCGTCGCAGGGAATGCGAAGAATGCCATTATCGCTTTACTACCTACGAACGAGTGGAAGAGCGGACCCTAGTGGTCGTCAAAAAAGATGGGACACGCGAGCAATTTTCTCGTGATAAAATCTTTAATGGTATTATCCGCTCAGCTCAAAAACGGCCGGTTTCTAGTGACGAAATCGAAGAAATTGTAAACCGGATCGAGCAAAAGGTTCGCAGCCAAAGTGATAATGAAATTAACAGTGAGTATATTGGTTCTTTGGTTATGGATGAGTTAGCAGATCTAGATGAGATTACCTATGTCCGTTTTGCAAGTGTTTACCGGAGTTTCAAGGATGTCGGTGAATTAGAGACCCTCTTGAAACAAATCACGAAGGGAACCAAGAAGAAAAAGGAAAAATAGATGAAGCCTAATACGCCTTTCTCATTTTTAAAAAATAATCTTCTTCCGCCGGCAGGGGCTGCATTGGAGCAGTATTACCTGCCTATTTTGGAGACGGAAACGGTAGCAGTTTATCGTTATCTGCTGGCCTCTTATGATCAGGGTGAAAAACAATATTTACTGGCTCAAATCCTCAATCACTTGAATATAGGATTTCCACAGTTGCTACTCGCTTTTGATCGTTTAATTGCCATGGGGTTGATCGATCTCTATGAGGAAGAAGTTGGGATCACCATCCAATTACATGCTCCTCTTGCCTCAGAACAATTTTTTTCAAATGCTGTTTTTAAACGCTTGCTTGAAAAAAAGATTGGGGAAAAGGCTGTTGAGGATCTGATCCCAGCACGCTCTTTAGGAACTAGACGGCAAGTTTCCTTCTCTCAAGTCTTTGGACTAGATGCTGGTGAGGCGACCGTTCTTCCAAGTAAGAAACAGCAGTTTGATATGGAGATGTTTAAGCGAATGATGGGGCGTGATGGACTTCGTTTTGCGGATGAAGGAGAAGCGACTTTAGCCCTCTTTGCCCTCGCAGAAGAACAACAATGGACCTGGTATGAAACCTATCTCCTAGCAAAAGAAACGGCTGTAGACCGGATTGTCTCTCCAAAGAGAATGAAGCAAAAGTTGGCTCAGGCGAGCCAGGAGCACCCCCGCATGTCCTATAGCCGTCAGGAAGAAACCATTCTGAGGGAAGCGAAGGCAAAATCCAGCCTACAATTTCTAGCGGAGATTAAGAAGGCGCGCAATGCGACCATTACGCAGAGCGAACGCAAGACATTATCCAAGTTAGCTGATCTAGGCTTACTAGACGAGGTGATCAATATTATCTTGTTGTTGACCTTTAACAAGACCCAGTCTGCTAATCTCAATGAAAAGTATGCTTTGAAGGTGGGAAATGATTTTTCTTATCAAGGCGTCAACAGTGCAGAACTGGCAGTTTTAAAAGTTCGAGAACGCCAGGAACAAGCTAAAGCTCAAGGAAACAAGGGGACGAGTCCTACATCAGCTAAGGGCAAGAACAGCAATGTTCCCAAGTGGAGCCAACCAAACTATCAAAATCAAACCAGTCAAGCAGAAAAGGTGGATCTTGCTAAAGAGAAACAACGCCTATTAGAAAAACTGAATCAAGGAGGTGAGTAGATGGAAAGTGTAGGTCAAACCATGTCTCACATGAACCGTGCGCGTCAATTTAACTATGAGGATTTGGTCGCACAGATCTTGGCAGACCAAGAAGTGGCTGCCTTTATCAAGGACCAGTCTTTGTCTGAACAAGAAATTCGACGTAGTATTTCAAAATTTAATCAATACATTAGTGAACGCAACCGTTTCTTATTGGGAGATCCGGATTATATTGCCAAAGGCTACAAACCCATCCTCACCATGAATGAAGGCTATGCGGATGTCGCTTATGAGGAGACGCCAGAGTTAATTGAAGCCCAAAAACGAGCTGCGATCAACCAACGTCTCAACTTGATCAATCTCCCTTCAACCTTGAAAGAAGCGAGTCTAGCCAAGGTAGAACTCGATGATAAGGGGCGATTTGAGGCCTTTGAAGAATTAGCCAATTTTGTGGCCAACTATCCAGAATATCAAAAGGGGATCTACCTCTATGGTGATTTTGGAGTAGGAAAGAGCTACATGATGGCAGCCTTGGCTCATGATTTATCCGAAAAACGCCAGGCCTCTACCACCTTACTTCATTTCCCAAGTTTTGCTATTGACGTTAAAAATGCCATCAGTTCAGGCTTGGTCAAAGAAACCGTCGATCAGGTGAAAAAAGCCGAAATTTTAATTCTCGATGATATCGGTGCGGAACAGATGTCAGCCTGGGTGCGAGATGAAATCTTACAAGTGATTTTGCAGCACCGAATGCAGGAAAATCTCCCAACCTTCTTTACTTCTAACTTTAATTTTGAAGAGTTGGAACGTCATTTTGCAGCTTCGCGTAATGGAGATGAAACCTGGCAGGCCAAACGTGTCATGGAGCGCGTGAAATTTTTAGCCAAGGAAATCCATTTGGAAGGAGTCAATCGCCGATGAATGAAACCATCCGTTTAATGAATGCTCATTTTTCTGTTCGCCGTTTTAAGGAAGAAGCCATCAAAGAAGCTGACCTCATGGAAATTTTATCAGCTGGGCAGATGGCATCAAGTTGGAAAAACTTTCAGTCTTATTCTGTGATTGTGGTCAAAAGCAAGGAAAAGAAAGAAGCTCTTTACGACTTGCTTCCTCAAGAAGCGATTCGCCAATCAGATGTCTTTCTCCTCTTTGTTGGAGATTTAAACCGTGCTGAAAAAGCTGTCAAACTTCATGAGCAGGATTTCCATCCTGAAGGGGTGGACAACTTACTGATCACCTCAGTGGATGCGGCTCTAGCAGCTCAAAACACGCTATTGGCAGCTGAAAGTCTCGGCTATGGTGGAGTGATGATCGGCATGTTGCGCTACTGTTCAGAAGAAGTCGCAGAACTCTTCCGTCTGCCAGACTATACCTATCCGGTTTTTGGGATTGCTCTCGGAGTACCCAACCAGCAACATGCGGTGAAACCACGTTTGCCATTGGAGCAGGTTGCTTTTGAAGAAGAATACCAAGAACAAGACCTATCAGTTGTGACTGCCTATGACAAGGTTCAGGCAGATTATGCTGGAGCGCGTGCAACAGACAGCTGGAGCGAGCGCCTCGCAGCTCAATTTGGTCAACCTGAAAAAGAAGAAACCAAAAAACTACTAGAAAAACACAAACTATTATGAAATGAAGAGAGGCGTTCTTGAACCGAGGTCTCGCCTTTCATTAGAAAAGAGGAAATCATGGCCCTACCAACTATTGCGATTGTAGGCCGTCCCAATGTCGGAAAATCGACGCTCTTTAACCGGATTGCCGGTGAGCGGATTTCCATCGTTGAGGATGTAGAAGGAGTCACTCGTGACCGCATTTATGCAACAGCTGAGTGGTTGAATCGAAAATTTAGTATCATTGATACAGGGGGAATTGATGACGTAGATGCCCCATTTATGGAGCAAATCAAGCATCAGGCAGAAATCGCCATGGACGAAGCAGATGTGATCGTCTTTGTCGTTTCTGGTAAAGAAGGAATCACGGACGCGGATGAATATGTCACTCGTATCTTGTATAAGACCCATAAACCGGTGATTCTTGCAGTCAACAAGGTGGATAACCCAGAGATGCGCAATGATATCTATGACTTTTATGCCTTAGGACTGGGTGAGCCACTACCGGTATCCTCTGTCCACGGGATCGGAACTGGGGATGTGCTCGATGCCATCATCGAAAATCTTCCGAATGAAACAGAGGAAGAAAATCCAGATATCATCAAATTTAGCTTGATTGGTCGCCCAAATGTTGGGAAATCAAGCTTGATCAATGCGATCCTTGGAGAAGACCGGGTCATCGCAAGCCCTGTTGCTGGAACCACACGGGATGCCATCGATACCCATTTTACCGATGCAGATGGCCAAGAATTTACCATGATCGATACAGCTGGTATGCGCAAATCTGGTAAAATCTATGAAAATACTGAGAAATATTCTGTCATGCGTGCCATGCGTGCCATCGACCGTTCAGATGTGGTTTTGATGGTCATTAATGCCGAAGAAGGGATTCGGGAGTATGACAAGCGGATCGCTGGCTTTGCTCATGAAGCTGGTAAAGGTATGATTATTGTTGTCAACAAATGGGATACTATTGAAAAGGACAACCATACCATGAAGCAGTGGGAAGATGATATTCGCGATCAATTCCAATACCTTTCTTATGCGCCGATTGTTTTTGTCTCTGCCTTGACCAAACAACGCTTGCACAAGTTGCCAGAGATGATCAAACAGATCAGTGAGAGTCAAAATACGCGGATTCCTTCAGCTGTCTTGAACGATGTGATTATGGATGCCATTGCCATTAATCCAACGCCGACCGACAAAGGAAAACGTCTCAAGATCTTCTATGCGACTCAAGTGGCAACCAAGCCGCCAACTTTTGTGGTCTTTGTTAATGAAGAGGAACTGATGCACTTCTCTTACCTCCGTTTCTTGGAGAACCAAATTCGCAAGGCCTTTGTTTTTGAAGGAACTCCGATTCATTTGATTGCGCGAAAACGGAAGTAGGGAATATGCGAAAAATAACGGTTTTGATGAAATTTTTGCTTACGAGCCTCATCATTGTTTTCTTAACAGCTTGTCAGTCGACGCGTCAAGAAAAGTATCAGGGATCTTATGGAAATGGGGATGAATCAATCATACTGACCATTAAAAATAAGGAAATACTTAAGACGGAGTTCTGGAAAGAAATACCGGATATTGATGCTTCCGACTCATTAGCATTTAACTCAGCAAAAGATAGTTTACTTGAAAATTATGGTCATATCAAGGGAATGGACTATACTGTTGAAAAGTCCAAGTCAGGACATTTGCAGATCCATATAGTGACAGATTTTTCAAAATTGGACCTAAAAACTTGGAACAAAGCTTTTAAGTCGAATAATAAATTGAAGGACTTAACTGACTATATTAAAACCAAAAAAACGTTAGAAGAAAACGGGATGGTTAAGGTTCAGTAAAGTTCGAACATGATTGAAACATAAGTAAAAAGGACTCTTTGTCAACTGCAATAGGTTACAAGGAGTCCTTTTCTTATTTGCAACTGAGGCTACTATTAGTTTAGAAAAAATAGGTCGTGTTTTTTGTCTTTTTCTGTGGGCTATCAGGATCTTTCTCCTCTCTATTTAGCTATTCCGTCTATTGTTCGCTCAAACAGTTAAAAGAGAAAAATCATGGATAGCTGATTGAGGTAACTCTGTTACGAAATCAGGTAAAAAACGGGCTAAAATCCTTTCAAGATGATAACTATTTTTTCTAATTTTTGCTTAAATATGGTATAATAAAGGGATTAATCTAAGGTGGTAAACATGGCAAAATTAATTCCTGGGAAGGTTCGTTCACAAGGGAGCCTTCTCTATGAAGCTGGGAAAGTTTCCCTTCAGGAAGTAAAAGAAAAATACCTGTATTTTCGGGTGGAAGAAGAAAGCTTGCGGTACAGTTTAGACGACGATGCTGTTTTTTGTAGCTGTGCTTTCTTTCAAAAGAAAAAATTCTGTACGCATCTGGCAGCTGTAGAAGCTTTTTTGAAGAATGATGACAGTGGGAAAGCAGCTCTTGCAAGTCTTGAAGAAGACGCCACGGCGACTGAAGAAACGCAGGAGAAGGTCTCTTTTGGAAGTTTGTTTTTAGACCAGGTCCTTCCAAAAATCGAAAAGAAAGAAACTCGCTATGTCTTATCAGCAGTCGGGCAGGAGGATGAATACTCTGGTCAATTCTTGTGGACCCTTCGCATTCGTCGCTTGCCAGACGAGCGTTCTTATGTGATCAGAGATGTGCTAGCTTTTTTGCAGACCCTTCAAAAAGAAGGCCACTTTGCAATTGGCAAAAGTTACTATGAACCCATTTCTTATTTAGAATTTGATGGGCCTAGTCAGGATGTGATCAATTTCCTACAAGGCTTGGTCACAGATAGTGGCTCGAAAGAGCAAGATTTCTTTCCCAATGCTGGGCGCCATCTTTATTTTCCACCGACTCTCTTTGAAGAAGCTGTAGAATTACTGATGAATTTGGATTCTTTCCTCTTGCAATACAGCTTGTATGATTTTTCTGAAGTCTATTTTCAGGATGTCCATGGGGAGGAAGATCTCTTTCATTTTCAGGTGGAAGACCATGGTGATTTTTACGAATTGATCATTACGGAGCCACAAGTGAAGGTTGTCGAGTCGGCTGTTTACCTGTTTCGAAATGGTGTCTTCTATCACCTGACGCCCCAACAGCGAACCCTATGGAAGGCCATCCAAGATCTTCCAATGGATCAGGATCGCAAAAAACGCCTGCATTTTGATCCAACGGATCAGACCAAACTTTCCTATAGTCTAAAAGAGTTCAAAAAACTGGGACAAATAACAGCCCCGACCAGCTTTTTAATCCACGATTTCACTCCGGAATTTCATTTTGATCTAGCACAGGATCAGACTGTATTACTGGATGTTGTCTTTCAATACCAGGATCGTGTGGTGACCACGCGTGAGGAACTTCTCAATCTTCCTTATTCTAGTGATTTCGATAAGGAGCAAGAAGTCTTTTCAACCATGCTAGCAGCAGGTTTTACGGATGATTTTTCTTCCCAAAGAAGTCCTTTATCAAGTGAGCAAATCTATCCATTCTTTCACCAACAGATCCCGACTTTTGAAGCCTTAGGAGAGGTTACCCTCTCTGATAGCCTTTTAGATCTTTATCAAGTGGAGCGTCCAAAAATTGATGTTAAAACCAATGGCAGTCTACTGGAGATCGGTTTTGACTTTGAAAGTGTGGATCCAGCCGAAGTGGACCAGGTCCTCAAAGCTCTAGTAGGGCAAAAAGACTATTTTGTCAGCCATACAGGGAAAGTTCTTGTCTTTGATGAAGAAACCAAGAAGATCAGTCGAGCCTTAGCAGATCTGCGGGCGAAAATGAGCAAGGGTGGGAAACTACAAGCCCGCCGGATTGCCGCTTATCAGCTATCTGATTTGTTGGCAGATCAAGACAATGTTCATTTTTCAGAAGACTTTCGAAATTTAGCTCATGATTTGACTCATCCAGAAGACTTCCAACTCCCTCAGATGACAATCCAAGCGACCCTAAGGGATTACCAAGAAACAGGGGTTAAATGGTTCTCCATGTTAAATCATTATGGTTTTGGTGGTATTTTAGCGGATGATATGGGGCTTGGGAAAACCCTGCAGACTATTTCCTTCTTGACCAGTGTCGCAAAAAAAGAAACTAAAATCTTGATTCTAGCTCCATCTAGTCTCATCTACAATTGGAAACAAGAATTTTCAAAATTCGCTCCTCAGATGGAAGTGGCAGTCGTCTATGGTCTCAAGCAGCACCGAGATGAACTCATCGCAACCAATCCACAGGTAGTTATCACTAGTTACGCGTCTTTCCGTCAAGATGTGGAGGAATACCAGAAGAATCAGTATGAGTACTTGATTCTAGATGAAGCCCAGGTCATGAAAAATGCCCAAACCAAGATTGCCCAACACTTACGTGGCTTTGACGTTCCGCATGTGTTTGCCTTATCTGGGACACCGATTGAAAATCATGTGGGTGAACTCTGGTCTATTTTCCAAATTGTCCTTCCAGGGCTCTTCCCAGCTAAAAGAGAATTTCAAAAATTGAGTCCTGAGACCATTGCACGTTTTGTCAAACCTTTCGTCATGAGACGGAAAAAAGATGAAGTGCTCCAAGAATTACCGGACTTGATTGAAACAACCTATCACAATGAGTTGGATGAAAGTCAAAAAACGATCTATTTGGCTCAATTAAAACAAATTCAAGATCGAGTTCGAACCTCTAGTGAGGAAGAACTAAATCGGAGCAAGGTGGAAATTCTCTCTGGTCTCATGCGCCTTCGCCAAATCTGTGATACCCCCGCCCTCTTTATGGAAGACTATCAAGGAGATAGTGGGAAATTGGAGAGCCTTCGAGATCTTTTGGGTCAAATCAAGGATGGTGAACACCGGGTTTTGATCTTCTCTCAATTTAGAGGCATGCTGGATATCCTAGAGCAGGAAATTGACCAGCTTGGCATGACCTCCTTCAAAATCACGGGATCCACTCCGGCCAAAGACCGTCAAGAAATGACCAATGCCTTTAATGCAGGTGAGCGCCATGCTTTTCTCATTTCTCTGAAGGCTGGAGGGGTCGGATTAAACCTCACTGGTGCCGATACGGTCATCTTAGTCGATTTGTGGTGGAATCCTGCAGTGGAAGACCAGGCTATTGGACGTGCCCATCGAATGGGACAGGAACAAAATGTCGAAGTTTATCGTATGATTACTCGTGGTACGATCGAAGAAAAAATCCAAGAACTGCAAGCTTCCAAAAGACACTTGGTCTCAACGATTTTAGATGGAACGGAAACACGATCTAGTTTATCGGTTGAGGAAATTCGTGAGATTCTTGGAATTCAGTCAGAATAGCTTGAAAAATTCTGTGAATAGTTTATAATTAATGGAGTGTCGAAAGGAAGAAAGCATGACAGAAAAATATTTTCCTCAAGTAGGGGATAATGAGTTGATGTTAACAGAGATGCCTCACATGAACCTGTATGATGAAACAGATTTGATTAGTAACATTACAGGCGACTATGTGGATAAAAATTATTTGGAATGGCAACCGATTGCTGAAAATACCAAACCTAAGCATCCTTACCATCAACCACTAGAAGAGCCCCTACCGAAAAGACGGCCAGTAAGAAAACCTGATTTTAAAGAGCCGATTGATAAAAAAAGCCCTGCCAATCGTTATGCAGAGGAAGCGAGAGAGCGTGCGCGTGAAGATCTGAAAAAGAAACGCACAGCCCCCTATCTGACAACGGATCCAGCAGCTACCACAAGTAAGCGGAAAAAACCGTTTATTTCAGAACGGAAACCCGGTCAGCCAACGGCTCCCTTCCAAAAGGAAAACCCAGGCGAATTATTGAAATATAGCAAACGATTGCGACAAGATCAGTTGATCCTTGCAGAGTTCGAATCTGCAGGAGAACCAGAAGTGGCAGAACCGACTGAAAAGAAAAACAATTATGATTTCTTAAAGACTAGCCAAATATACAATAAAGATCAACACAAGTTGAAACCACAGCCAATCAAACAAGAATTGGATTTAACCCATCTAGATCAAGAATAAGGAGAAAATATGTCTAACACATACCATTTTATTGGAATTAAAGGAGCAGGGATGAGTGCTTTAGCCCTCATGCTTCACCAAATGGGACATACGGTTCAAGGGTCAGATGTTGAAAAGTATTACTTTACGCAACGTGGCTTGGAACAAGCAGGAATTCAAATTTATCCATTTGATGTGAAAAATTTGGAAGGCGACAAGATCCTCATTGCCGGGAATGCTTTCCGTCCAGATAACAATGTGGAAATTGCTTATGCAGATGAGCATGGTTTAACCTATAAACGTTACCATGAATTCCTTGGTGAATTTATGCGTGACTTCGTCAGTATGGGAGTTGCTGGAGCACACGGAAAAACCTCAACAACAGGGATGCTTTCGCATGTCTTATCAAATATCACTGATACCAGTTATTTGATTGGTGACGGGACAGGTCGTGGCTCTGCAGCAGCCAAATACTTTGTCTTTGAATCAGATGAGTATGAACGCCACTTTATGCCTTACCATCCTGAATACAGCATCATCACCAATATTGACTTCGACCATCCAGACTATTTCACGAGCTTAGAAGATGTCTTTAATGCCTTTAACGATTATGCCAAACAAATCAGCAAAGGCCTCTTCATCTACGGAGAAGACAAAGAATTGCGTCGAATTACCTCATCAGCACCAATTTATTACTACGGTTTTGACAAGGAGACGAACGATTTTGTGGCAAGCAACTTGCTTCGCTCAACGACAGGTTCAACCTTCAACGTTCATTTCCGTGGAGAAGATTTGGGGCAATTCCATATCCCAACATTTGGTCGTCACAACATCATGAATGCCACAGCTGTCATTGGCTTGCTGTACATTGCAGGATTTGACTTAGATTTAGTTCGTGAGCATCTGAAGACCTTTGCTGGCGTGAAACGTCGCTTCACTGAAAAAGTAGTCAATGGAACAGTCATCATCGATGATTTTGCGCATCATCCAACGGAAATTATTGCAACCTTGGATGCGGCCCGTCAAAAATACCCAAGTAAAGAGATTGTGGCTATTTTCCAACCACATACCTTTACACGGACCATTGCCTTGTTAGATGAATTTGCAGAAGCCTTGAATCAAGCAGATGCTGTTTACTTGGCACAGATCTATGGTTCTGCACGGGAAGTCGATCATGGCGATGTGAAGGTTGAAGATTTGGAAGCAAAAATTGTCAAACGTTCAGCGATTATTACAGCTGAGAATGTTTCTCCTCTTCTTGACCATGACAATGCGGTCTATGTTTTTATGGGGGCAGGAGATATTCAAACCTATGAATACTCGTTTGAGCGTCTATTATCCAGTTTGACACATAACGTACAATAAGAGATGATTGAGTCTGGAATCGAGTGGTTCCAGACTCAAATTTATCTGTCTGCTGAAGAATTATGAAATGAGGGAAGTAGGATGATGATTCGATCAATCACTCCAGCTGATCAAGAGCAGCTGTTGTTGCTAGAAGAAGAACTTCATGACAATGAATGCTTTGACTACAGTACTACTCTAGAGGAAATACTGGATTCTAATTTGGCCTTTTCTATTCTTGCAGAGCAGGATGGAGATATTGCGGCTTACTTGTTGGCGACAGAAGACCAGCATTTAATGGATGACCTAATCGTATTGCGATTAGCAGTGAGGCCAGCCTTTCAAGCTCAAGGATACGGTTCGATTCTGATCGCTACTTTGAAGGATTTAGCTGTTCAAATTGAAAAGAAAGCCATTTGGGTCGATTGCCCAGAAGACTTACTTTCTTATTTTGCCCAGCAAGGATTTCGAGATGAAGCTGAGTCTGATCGAGGTGTCCGTATGGTTTGGAAACGATAGAAGGAGTAAATGATGAAAGAAAAGATTCATATCAGACAAGCTAAACTTCAAGATTTGGATGCTATCGAGCGCATTGAGCTTGAGAATTTTTCGGAAGAAGAAGCGATTGCGCGTGAGCTTTTAAAAGATCACATCGAAAAGATTCAAACGACTTTTCTTGTAGCTGAGTGCCAAGGTCAGATTTTAGGCTATCTAGAAGGACCGGTTAGACCGGAGCGCTATTTGATCGATTCCTCTTTTTCAGAGGTTGAAGATCTAAGCCATCTAGAACAGGGTTTTATTTCCATTACGAGTCTATCCATTGCTAAAGAAGCCCAAGGACTTGGAGTAGGAACCCTTTTGCTTGAAGCGATGAAAGAGATTGCGATTAAGGATGGACGTCAAGGGATCAATTTGACCTGTCATGATTATTTGATTCCTTATTACGAAAAGCAAGGATTTACAAATGAGGGGCTTTCAGAATCCCAATATGCGGGTGAAGTTTGGTACAATCTGGTCTGGAAAAACGAAAACCTTAATTAAATAGGTATTTTGAAGAAGAAGGGCGATTTGTATTGCTTTTCTAAATCTTTTAAGATATAATATTAAGGATTATGATGAGGGAGGTCAATTATTTGACTGATAAATCACAAGACAGTGAGAAGTTATTAAGCTTCAAAGAGCAGATCCTCAGAGACTTAGAAGAGGCCAATGAGCAACTTCTAAAGATCGAAAAAGAGTATGATCTACCTGATCGAAGCATTGAAACCCCTTCTTCACTGAAAGAGGAGGAAGAAGCAACACCACCTCCAAAAGTAGAAGAATCTGCGTCGGCTCCCAAAGAAGAACCAGTGGAGCCGGTAAAGGCGACTCCTGCTGTGGAAGAAAAGAGTGAGCTTACAAAGCCTGCTCCAAAAGAACCAAGTCAGGAACCGGTAGAGGAAAGCTTATCGCGCTCTTCTCGTAACCAGCGCCAACAAAAACAAAAGAAACAAAATAAAATCGCTAAACGAATTGTGCGGACAGTGGTCAGCCTTTTGCTGATTGTGATCGTGGCTACAGGGATCTTTGCTGTGACCTATATCCATTCAGCTGTCAAGCCGATGGATAAAAATGCAACAGAATTCGTAACGGTTGAGATTCCAGCAGGTTCAAGTAATCGTGAGATTGGCGCGATCCTTGAGAAAAAAGGACTCGTGAAAAATGGTCAGTTCTTTAACTACTATACCAAGTTCAAGAACTATAGCAATTTCAAATCTGGTTATTTCAATTTGCAAAAGAGCATGGATCTAGAAACCATCATCCAAAAACTGCAAGAAGAGGGAACCAAAACTCCTCAGGCTCCAGTTCTTGGAAAGGTCACGATTCCAGAAGGTTATACGATCGATCAGATTGCGACGGCTATCACCACCAATGTCTCCACTAAGAAGGCAGGCAAGACTCCATTTAAGAAAGAAGATTTCTTGAAGGCTGTCCAAGACGATGCCTTTATTGAGAAGATGGTGGCCAAATATCCTAAGCTCTTGGCGAATCTGCCAAGTAAGGATTCTGGTGTTCGCTACCGTTTAGAAGGTTATCTCTTCCCAGCAACTTATAACTATGGGAAAGATACCACAGTGAAAGAGATGATCGATCAGATGCTTGCGGCAATGGATCAAAACTTAAGCCCATACTATGAAACACTTGAGAGCAAGAACATCAATGTAAACGAAGTATTGACTCTTGCTTCCTTGGTTGAAAAAGAAGGGGCGACGGATCAGGACCGCAAAGATATCGCGAGTGTCTTCTATAACCGCTTGAACCAAGACATGCCTTTGCAAAGTAATATTGCAATTCTTTATGCAGAAGGGAAACTTGGTCAAAAGACGACCTTAAAAGAAGATGCAACGATCAATACAGAGCTGGATTCACCTTATAATATTTATAAGAATACCGGCTTGATGCCTGGCCCAGTGGATAACCCTGGAGTATCAGCGATCGAAGCGGCAGTGAACCCAAGTAAGACCGATTACTTGTATTTTGTCGCAAATGTCGAAAATGGTGAAGTTTTCTTCGCTAAGACATACGAAGAACACAATAAAAATGTTGAAGAACATGTCAATAGTAAATTGACACAAGCAAGTTCAAACTAGAAAAAGCATGTGGCGCGTCCACAGCTTTTTCATTCAAATAATAGAAAGAGAAGAATAATGGCAGAAAAAACATACCCAATGACACTAGCAGAAAAAGAAAAATTGGAACAAGAATTAGAAGAATTGAAATTGGTCCGTCGACCTGAAGTGGTAGAACGGATTAAGATCGCTCGTTCATATGGTGACCTCTCAGAAAACTCTGAGTATGAAGCAGCAAAAGATGAACAAGCTTTTGTGGAAGGTCAAATCTCTAGCTTGGAAACAAAAATCCGTTATGCAGAAATCGTCGATAGTGATGCTGTTGCAGTAGACGAAGTTGCGATCGGAAAAACCGTTACAGTCCAAGAAGTTGGCGAAACAGATGAAGAAGTATACAGCATCGTCGGTTCAGCAGGGGCAGATGCCTTTGCAGGGAAGATCTCGAACGAAAGCCCAATCGGTCACGCTTTGATTGGTAAGAAGACAGGTGACGTTGTCACTGTTGAGACACCAGCTGGAAGCTACCAAGTGAAAATTTTGAACGTAGAAAAAACAGCGTAACTATAAAACGCAAGCCCTCCAAGAGGGCTTGTTTTTTTGTGCTCTTAATCTTTTTGTGAGAGTGAAAATTCTTTGCTGACTGAACGATATCAAAAAAAGCACTTGAACCTTGGGTTCAAGTGCTGCTCTATTTTAGCTAGAATTTAGTAGTTTGTACTACTTTCTATTGCGTTGTTTTCCTGCATTGCGGTTGTTTTTTGGTTTGTGTTGGATTTGTGTCGTTGCAGTAGGTGTGACATCTTTTTTCACACGGTGACTAGTCGCTTTTGGAGGATTGTTTTTGTATTCCTCAGCGACCCGTTTGCGAAGATTTGGACGAATCAAGTAGTTGATGACAAATTGTTGGATAATTTGGATCACCCCACCGACTACCCAGTAAAGAGTCACTCCGGCTGAAGAGATCAATGAGAAGACACCGATCATAATCGGGCTCATCAGTGATGCTTTACGCATACTTTCCTTTTGGGTTTCATCTTCAATCCCATGAAGAGAGAGCATACTTTGGATATAGTAGAGAACCGCTACGATAGCTGTCAAGAGCAAGCTTGGTTTTCCAAGAGCAATACCAAGGAAACTACTTTCTGCTACCCCTTTGGTGTGCTGAGCCGCAAAGAAAAGGGCAGAGAAGAATGGCATTTGGATCAAGAGTGGTAAACATCCAACTCCACCAAACATGCTGACCCCATTTTCACGTTGAGCAGCCATTAATTCTTGTTGCGCCAATAGCTTTTCTTCTTGTGTGCTAGCGTTCTTCATGCGCTCTTGGATTGGTCCAAGGATAGGCTTCAAGTAGTTCATCTTTTCAGATTGGTAGGTTGCCTTCCATGATTGGTACAAACCAAGTGGCAAGATGATTAAACGCACGATCAAGGTGACGATAATAATCCCGATCCCAAAGCCCAAGCCAAGGTTGTTGGCAAAGAATTTGATGGCTTCGCCCATTGGACGGCCAAGAAGATTCCAGATCAATCCAGTTGGATTTCCAGTTTTCCGATCGACACTCACGCATCCTGATAAGAAGACGAGCGAAGCTAGTCCCATCGATGCCAATAATGCAAGTTTATTTTTTTTCACAAATTGTTCCTTCTTTTTTAAAATGTTACCTTTCTATTCTACTGTTTTTTTTGAAAATACACAATAGTTCTCTAGTCTTAATTTGCAATTTTGAAGTCCCTATAGTTTTCAAAGTTTGCTAGCGTAACATCCAAATAAGTCACATGCGCAAACGGCGTGGGACCTTTGCGTATTTCTTGGATGAATTTGGCCATTTGACTGCTAGACTCTGCCTGAGCTAGAATACCAACCGTCCCATCGTCATTGTTCCAGACACGGCCAGTAATCCCACCGATCTCTATAGCAAGACTGCAGACTCCCCAGCGAAAACCAACTCCTTGAACCCGTCCTTGGGCAATCATTTTTACCTTTTGCATGTGCATCCTCCTTGACTCGAAGAAATCTATCTGAGGCATGATTTCTTCTTTTTCTTTGTGCTATAATAGGTCTATGAATATTATAACGTCTAAATCCAATAATGTAATCAAAAATGCTAAAAAATTACATCAAAAAAAATATCGGACAGATTCCTATCTCATTGAAGGTTGGCATCTCTTTGAAGAGGCACTAGAAAATCAGGCGATCATTCGTCAGGTCTTTGTTTTAGAAGCCTATTTAGACCGCGTAGAGAATATCCAAAACGTCACTGTCGTGACTTCGGAGATCTTGAGTCTCTTGGCTGATTCGAAGACCCCTCAAGGAATTGTCGCAGAGATTCTTATAGAGCAGCCAGAACTTCCAGATCAGTTACAAGGTCGTTACCTCTATTTGGAGGATGTCCAAGATCCAGGTAATGTGGGAACCATGATTCGAACAGCAGATGCAGCCGGCTTTGATGGTGTCATGCTTTCGAAAGCATCCGCAGATCTATACAGTCTCAAGACTCTTCGATCCATGCAGGGCAGTCATTTCCATCTTCCTATCTGGAAAATGGACCGAGAAGAACTGTTTGAACGAGCTAGTCAATCCAATCTAGCGGTCCTCGCAACGACGCTATCAGAAGCTTCCATCGATTACCGTCAGCTTCCACAGACTAATCAGTTTATCCTGGTTATGGGCAATGAAGGCAAGGGCATCAGTCCAGAAATGGCTACACGAGCCGACCAGCTTGTTCATATTACCATGCCGGGTCGGGCTGAGAGTTTGAATGTTGCAGTAGCTGCTGGAATTTTGATGTTTCATTTAAGGAATTTTTGAGAAAAAGCAGTATACTTAAGTTGAAAAAAGAAATTGGTGGAAATCTTATTGGGAGAGCCTATCAAGGAAAGGTGGTGATCTGATGCAATATCATCGTGACAAAGAATACATGACCTATGTGGGACAGTTGATCCAGCACCCTAAGGTTCAAAAATTAGCCGACATCCCCCATCATATTCATTCCAATCGTTTGGAGCATTCCATTCATGTTAGCTATACTAGTTATAAACTGGCTAAAAAATTTGGTTGGGATGCCAAAAGTACGGCTCGGGGTGGCCTCTTGCATGACCTCTTTTACTATGATTGGCGCGAGACCAAGTTTACCAAGAGTCACGCCTGGATTCATCCACGCATTGCCGTGAGAAATGCGCGAAAGATTACAGATCTTAATGCTAAGGAAGAAGATATCATCATTAAACACATGTGGGGGGCTACCCTTGCTCCGCCTCGCTACAAAGAATCCTTCGTGGTGACCATGGTGGATAAATACTGGGCTGTTAAGGAAGCTTCAGAACCTTGGCGTAAAAAGATGGCCAAAAGGAGATTTTTTCATCGAAAAATGTTAAAATCTTAGTAAACAAATTTGAAAGGAACTTGTTTATATGTATAATGATTCAGTAATCCAAGAACAAAGTGGATTGAATGCTTTTTATAACAAAATCTATTCATTAGTAGGAATTGGTGTTGGGATTTCAGCCCTTGTGTCTGGCCTGATGATGACGGTCTTTCAAGACTTCTTCGTTCAAATCTTGACAACAGCACCAATGGTTTACTACGCAGCAGTTGTTGTAGAATTGATCTTGGTCTTTGTTGCCAGTGGGAAGGCTGTTAAAAATAGCCCGTCTGCTCTTCCGATCTTCTTGATCTACTCAGCTTTGAATGGCTTTACCTTGAGCTTTATCATTGCTCGCTACATGCAAGCGACGGTTTATAAGGCTTTCTTGGTCAGTGCCTTGATGTTTATTGTCATGGGAGCTATCGGACGCGTCGTGAAAAAAGACCTTTCTGGAATGGGACGTGCCTTGATGGGAGTCTTGATTGGTGTGATCATCGCTTCTGTTGTGAACATGTTCTTGAGAAGTTCTGGCATGGATTATATCTTGAGTATTATCTCTGTCTTCCTCTTTGCAGGATTGACAGCTTGGGATAACCAAAAAATCCGCTATGTCTATGATCAAACCAATGGTCAACCTGCGACAGGCTGGGCAGTGGCCATGGCTTTGGAACTGTATCTTGACTTTATCAACCTCTTTATCAGCCTTCTTCGTATCTTTGGAAGAAACGACTAATCAAAGAGAGATTGAGCTGGGGCAATAGCCTCGGCTTTTTTTGTCTTCCGACTTGTGCTATACTTATAGTGACTACAGAATAGAAATGAGTACTTATGAAAATACCTTTTGTAACCCGTGAACAATTAGAAAGCCTGACCCAAGAATTTCCTACCCCTTTTCATCTCTATGATGAAGCAGGAATTCGTGAAACGGCTCGTGCCCTCCATCGAGCTTTTGCTTGGAATGAAGGATTTAAAGAATACTTTGCCATCAAGGCGACTCCGAATCCATCGATCCTAAAAATTTTGCAAGAAGAGGGCTGTGGAGTTGACACTGCCAGCTACGTCGAATTGTTAATGGCAGATAAACTTGGCTTTAGTGGAAAAGAGATCATGTTTTCTTCTAACAACACGCCAGCTGAAGAGTTCATCTATGCTCGTGAATTAGGGGCAACCATCAATCTGGATGCCTATGAAGACATTGCTTTCTTGAAGTCTGTGACCAGCATTCCCAAGGTCATTTCATGTCGCTATAATCCTGGTGGAGTCTTTGAACTGGGAACTGATATTATGGACAATCCGGAAGAAGCTAAGTTTGGAATGACCAAGGAGCAATTGATCCAAGCCTTTATCGAGTTGAAAGAACTGGGGGTGGAAGAGTTTGGCATTCACGCCTTGTTAGCTTCTAATACAGTATCCAACGATTATTATCCAGAGCTAGCGCGTCAACTTTTTGAATTGGCAGTGGAAGTCGTCGAGAAAACAGGTGTCCATTTGGGCTTCATCAACCTCTCTGGTGGAGTTGGGGTCAATTACAAGCCAGAGCAAGAACCAAATGATATTGCCATTATTGGGGAAGGCGTGCACCGCGTTTTTGATGCGATTCTCAAACCGGCAGGACTTGGTCATGTGAAAATCTATACCGAACTTGGTCGCTTTATGCTAGCTTCACACGGTCTTTTGGTAACCAGAGTGACGCATAAAAAGAAAACCTACCGGACCTATGTGGGTGTCGATGCTTCAGCTGTGAACCTTCTGAGACCGGCTATGTACGGTGCTTATCACCATATTACCAATATGGATCGTCCAGATGGACCGACTGAAGTGGTCGATGTCGTGGGAAGTCTCTGTGAAAATAACGATAAATTTGCTAAACAACGTGAATTACCAGTGACGGAGATTGGAGATTTGCTCGTGATCCATGATACCGGAGCACATGGATTTTCAATGGGGTATCAGTACAATGCCAAATTGCGTTCTGCAGAAGTTTTGCTTCAAGAAGATGGGCAGGCCCGTTTGATTCGTCGAGCAGAAAAACCAGAAGATTATCTTGCGACACTATACGGCTTTGACATTGAAAAATAAGCGATTGTCTGATATAATGATAGTTATGTAAAAATAATGGATCGGAGAAAATTGTATGAATCTCTTTTTAGGAATTTTGTTGATTATTTTAGCTTTCTTTGGTGGGATGGTTGCAGGAATGTTCTTGCTTCGTCGTCAATTTGAAAAAGAATTTGCATCAAACCCCCGTTTGAATGTTGAAGCAGTCCGTACGCTTTTAGGTGCCAGCGGACAACGTCCAAGCGAAGCAAAAGTTCAACAAGTCTATCGCCAAATTGTGACTCAACAAAAATCAGCAATGGCGAAAAACAAGAAAAAATAAGAGTGGGGCAATCTCACGATAATAAATGAGAGGGGCTTGGAGGAATTTCTTAGTCCCTCCTTTTGGAAGGAAGAGATATGGATAACCGACCGATTGGTTTTTTAGATTCTGGAGTAGGGGGCCTGACTGTTGTCCGCGAATTGCTCCGTCAGCTTCCTCACGAAGATGTCGTCTATATTGGAGATTCAGCGCGTGCACCTTATGGTCCTAGACCAGCAGACCAAATTCGCGAGTATACTTGGCAGATGGTGAACTTCCTTCTGACCAAAAATGTCAAGATGATTGTTTTAGCTTGTAATACAGCGACTGCAGTGGTTTGGGAAGAAGTCAAGGAAAAACTTGATATTCCTGTTTTAGGAGTGATCTTGCCCGGAGCTTCTGCAGCCATTAAATCAACGACCCATCAAAAAATTGGGGTCATTGGGACACCGATGACAGTTTCTTCTGGAATTTATAAAGAGAAGATTCAAAGTCTGGCACCAGATATGAAAGTCACCAGTTTAGCTTGTCCCAAGTTTGTTCCTTTAGTGGAATCAAACGAATTGGCATCCAGTGTGACCAAAAAGGTGGTTTACGAAACCCTAAAACCACTAGTTGGAAAGGTTGATACCTTAGTCTTGGGATGTACCCATTATCCTCTGTTAAAACCGATTATTCAAAATGTGATGGGACCGGATGTCAAATTGATTGATAGTGGAGCGGAGTGTGTTCGGGATATTTCCGTCTTATTAAACTATTTTGAGCTCAATAAGAGCCGCGAACTCTTAGAGAAGACCCACCGCTTTTATACCACTGCAAATGCTAATAGCTTTGCAGCGATTGCCGAAAAATGGCTAGAACGTTCAGTGAATGTGGAGCACGTAAATTTATGAGTGACAAACTATTTGAATACAAAGATTCCCAAGATTGGTATATTGCCCAATGGGGAGAAGATGCAGACTACAACCAATTTAGTCAAGTTCCTGCGGAAGCTTCCACTCTTTTAGACCAGCTGGAACTTCTCTTTGCCAAGGATCCTGAAGGATTTCCTCTCAATCTATCGGTGATGCGCTATGGATCAGCCTTTCGTTTCCTAACCTTTTTGACTGAAATCATGAATGAAGTCAAGGGAAGATCTTTTGAAATTATTCAGCGTCAAGGAGCCTTGCTCTTGGTTGAAAAAGGGAAATTGCTCTATTTGCATTTGCCAAGTGATGGGCTGGATTTGGAAGCCTTTTTGGGTCAAGACAAGGTCAAAGATACGATTCTTATTGCGACTCGAAATGAGGGAAAAACCAAAGAATTCCGTAACATGTTTGAAAAGCTGGGCTTTGAAGTGGAAAACCTCAATCAGTATCCAGAGCTTCCAGAAGTCGAAGAAACAGGGATGACCTTTGAAGAGAATGCCCGCCTAAAAGCTGAAACCATTGCAGAGCTAACTGGGAAAACAGTCTTAGCGGATGATTCAGGTTTGAAGGTAGATATCTTGGGTGGCTTACCAGGAGTTTGGTCCGCTCGCTTTGCGGGAGTTGGTGCGACAGATGCGGAAAATAATGCGAAATTGTTGCACGAATTGGCCATGGTCTTTGACTTGAAAGACCGTTCAGCCCAGTTCCATACGACCTTGGTGGTCGCAAGGCCAGGCAAGGAAAGCTTGGTGGTTGAAGCTGATTGGCCAGGGTATATTAATTTTGAACCTAAGGGTGAAAACGGGTTTGGCTATGATCCACTCTTCTTAGTTGGGGAAACGGGCCGTGCTGCTGCGGAATTAACACTTGAAGAAAAAAATACACAATCGCATCGTGCTTTAGCTGTTAAAAAGTTATTGGAGGTATTTCCATCATGGCAAAGCAAACAATCATCGTTATGAGTGACTCGCATGGAGACCGCTCCATTGTTGAAGCTATTAAAGAAAAATACCTAGGCCAGGTCGATGGGATCTTTCACAATGGGGATTCTGAACTAAAAAGTGATGATCCTGTCTGGGAAGGGATTCACGTTGTCCAAGGAAACATGGATTTTTATGATGGCTATCCAGAACGCTTGGTGACCCAACTAGGGCCAACACGAATCATCCAGACCCATGGGCATCTCTTCCAGATCAATTTTAGTTTTCAAAAATTGGATCTGTGGGCCCAAGAGGAAGAAGCAGATATCTGTCTTTACGGCCACCTTCATATCCCAGATGCTTGGAAGGAAGGAAGAACCCTCTTTGTGAATCCTGGATCCGTTAGTCAGCCACGCGGTCTGATTCGAGAGTGTCTCTATGCTAAAATTGAGATAGATGATTCTAACTTCAAGGTAGAGTATTATACGCGAGATCATGAGTTGTATCCTGAATTGACAAAGGAGTTTAGCAGATGATAGCAAAGGAATTTGAACGTTTCTTGCTGGCGCAGGAAGAAACGTTCTTAACTCCGGCCAAAAATTTAGCGGTCTTGATTGATAACCACAATGTAGACCATGCTGTCTTGTTGTTGAGCCAGATTAGCTATAGTCGTATTCCGGTAGTGACGGATGAACGCAAGTTTGTGGGGACGATCTCCCTAACGGATATTCTATCTTATCAATTGAAACACGAGATTCCTGAGGAGACTTTTGCCTCGATGGATATCGTAGACGTTGCAAAGAAGGAGGTCGGGGTCATCGGCTTAGACTTCAATTTGACAGAAGTCCTTCACAAGTTAGTGGATGACTCCTTCCTTTCTGTGGTGGATGAAGAAGGCTATTTCCAAGGGATTATTACACGGAAATCGATTCTTAAAGCCATCAATTCGCTCATGCATGATTTTTCAAATGAATACGAGATGATTCCAAAATGAAAGAATTTATTGCAAGTTTTATTGATCAAAAAGAATTAAGTGAAAATTCTCAGTCTGCCTATTTCTATGATTTGGATCAGTTTATTGAGTCGATCCATGGAAAAGTGACACCGACAAATTTGAGAATTTACCAAGCTTCGATTAAAGATTTTAAACCAGCGGTTCAAAAACGAAAATTATCTGCCGTCAACCAATTTTTATATTATTTGTATCAAGAACGCTTTATTTCTGAATACCATCGTTTGGTATTGCCTAAAATTCAACCGGCCAAGACCCATGATCGGGAATTGTTGGATCTGACCCATTTTTGGGAAAAATCAACCAACCCTCAGGGACGCTTGATGGCCTTGTTGATTCTGGAGATGGGCTTATTGCCAAGTGAGATCCTCCAAGTCAAGGTCGAAGATATTCAGCTGGACTTTCATGTCATTCGAGTGGGCAAAGATGGCCAAAAACGGGTTTTAAAGGTTCCAGAGCCGTTACTGGATGAATTGCAACTCTTCCTAGATGGTATTTATCTCTTTGATAATAAAGGAAAATGCTACTCCCGTCAGTGGGGATTCCGACAATTAGAAGCCTTCTTGATCGAAAAAGGCAATCAAGACCTTTCGGCGCAATCGATTCGTGAGCAATATATTTTGAAACAACGTGAACTCGGTGTGGATCTCTTTAGTATTGCGCGTGAATTGGGCCTAAAAACCATGGTGACATTAGAAAAATATAAATAATGGATATTAAAATTAAAGATTTTGAAGGGCCTTTGGACCTCTTGCTCCACTTGGTCTCTAAATACCAGATGGATATTTATGAGGTCCCCTTGATTGAGGTGATCGAACAGTATCTGGCTTATCTGGCGACTCTCCAGGCGATGAAACTAGAGGTAGCAGGGGAATACATGCTGATGGCTAGTCAACTAACCTTGATCAAGAGTCGAAGACTTCTTCCTAAGGTTGCAGAGGAGATGGATGAAGCAGAGGATCTCGAGCAGGACCTCCTTTCTCAATTGGAAGAGTACCGTACTTACAAGCAATTAGGAGAGTTGATGGCCTCGCAGCACGAGGAGCGCGCCCTCTATTATTCGAAACCAAAGATGGAATTGGTCTATGACGATACCGAATTACTTCATGATCGCACCACGGTGGATCTCTTCTTGGCTTTCTCAAAACTATTGACGAAGAAAAAAGAAGAATTCCGCCAGAACCATACAACCATTGTCAAGGATGAATACAAGATTGAGGATCTGATGGACCAGCTGCGTCACCGATTCCACGATCGCTCACAAGTTCTCTTACAGGACTTGTTTCTAGAAGCAGCGGATCTCCAAGAGGTCATTACCCTATTTCTTGCAACCCTTGAATTGATCAAGATCCAAGAGGTCACAGTGGTACAGGATACGGCTTTCGGAGAAATTTACTTAAATAGGATTGAACATGAGCAAATTAGCTGAAATTGAAGCACTCTTATTTGTAGCGGGTGAAGAGGGAATTACTGCCAGACAAATCGCAGATCTTCTCTCTTTACCCCCAACAGGTGTGGTGCAAAGTTTAGAAAAATTAAGCCAAAAATACCAGGAGGACACAGATACCAGTCTGTGTTTGATGGAGACAGCTTCCCGTTATAAATTGGTGACAAAGGCAGACTACGCTTCGGTTTTACGAGACTATTCTAGAACGCCCATGAACCAAAGTTTGTCTCGGGCTGCCCTCGAAACCTTGTCAATCATTGCTTATAAGCAACCGATCACCCGCGTGGAGGTCGATGATATTCGGGGTGTCAATTCCAGCGGTGCCATTACCAAACTACTGTCATTTGATCTGATCCGCGAAGACGGAAAAAAAGAAGTCCTCGGGCGTCCTAATTTGTATGTCACGACGGAGTATTTTTTGGATTATATGGGGATCAATCATTTGGAGGAATTGCCAAAGGTTGAGGAAGTGGACATCGATCCAGAAGAAGGTCAATTATTTTCAGAGAGAACAGAGGAACTAGATGAGAATTAACAAATATATTGCCCATGCAGGCGTGGCTAGTCGTCGCAAGGCCGAAGAACTGATCAAGCAAGGCTTGGTGACGGTCAATGGCCAAGTTGTGCGTGAATTAGCGACTATCATTAAAACCGGTGATCAGGTTGAAGTAGAAGGGACTCCAATCTATAACGAAGAAAAGGTCTATTATCTTTTAAATAAGCCACGTGGCGTCATCTCTAGTGTATCAGATGATAAAGGGCGGACAACAGTCGTTGACCTTTTATCTCAAGTACCAGAGCGCATCTACCCAGTGGGACGTTTGGACTGGGATACATCTGGTGTCTTGATTTTGACCAATGATGGTGATTTTACAGATGAGATGATTCACCCGCGCAATGAAATTGATAAGGTCTATGTGGCGCGTGTCAAAGGGATTGCCAATAAGGAAAACTTGCGTCCCTTGACGCGAGGGGTGACCATTGATGGAAAGAAAACCAAGCCAGCGACTTACGAGATCTTAAAAGTGGATGTCGAAAAGAACCGTTCAGTGGTTCAGTTGACCATTCATGAAGGGCGTAACCACCAGGTTAAAAAGATGTTTGAAGCTGTGGGACTTTTAGTGGATAAACTCTCTCGGATCCAATTTGGAAATTTGGACGTCTCAGGACTACGTCCGGGTGAATACCGTCGCTTGAATAAAAAAGAAATCAGCCAGTTGCACAATCTAGCAGTGACTAAATCTAAAAAAGCATGAAAATAATCCTGATTGCGCTGGTCAGAGGCTATCAAAAATGGATTTCTCCCCTATTTTCGCCTTCTTGTCGCTTTCAACCGACCTGTTCCAATTATATGATCCAAGCGATTGAACGTTTTGGTGTGAAAGGTGTCTTGATGGGGATTGCGAGGATTCTACGTTGCCATCCTGGAACCAAAGCAGGACCGGACCCCTTGCCAGACCATTTTAGTCTGAAGCGAAATGAAGAATCAAAATAGGACGATCGCAAATAAACAGAAACGAGGCTGGGACAAAAGTCCTAGCCTCTCAATTATTTTTGGATTGTCGAGCAAGACGCAGTGGTTGAGTGGGCTCTACTACGCTAATTTCATCAGCTTTTACAGCCCTACTCAACTGTGCGGAGGTGGGACGACGAAATCGAATTCTAACGAATTACCGATTTCTGTCCCACTCTCGTTGATTTTGTACTAGAGTTGTCTATCAGCGTTTAGACCATGTTTTAGGGAGGAAGAGAAGAATCATTGGATAGATTTCAAGCCGTCCGGCAATCATGGCTAAGGAAAGTAATAGTTTTGAAATCGGACTAAAGATGGAAAAGGTTTGACCTGTTCCAATCATAGGTCCAATGTTGTTGAAACAACTAAAGACAGCACTGACAACCGTCATGAAGTTATTATTGTCTAGACTGACTACAAAGAGTAAGCCGATCGTGATAAAACTGTATATTGTAAAGTACTTGAGGATCTGATGCTGTGTATCCTTATCTAATACCGTATCATTGACATGCAAGGTTAGAACGCGATTCGGAGACAAGGTCGAAAGAACCTGATTTTTTGCGATTCGCCATAAGGTCAAGCACCGAATGACTTTAAGGCCCCCAGCGGTCGATCCAGCAGAACCACCGATGACCATCAGCATCAAGAGGATGAACTGAGAAAAGAGAGGCCATTTTTCCGTCGTTCCATAACCAAAACCGGTAGTGGTGATGATATTGGAAACTTGGAAGAAAGAAATTTCAAAACTCTTAGCGACATTGGCATAGAGATGAAGGACATTGTAAGCGATCAAGACACTGGACACGAGGACGATGGTGATATAGGTCCGCAATTCCTCATCTTTAAAGAAGGCCTTGAATTTTCGGATCATGAGGAAGTAGTAGAGGTTAAAGTTAACCCCGAAGACTAAAACCCCGATACTGACCAAATAGGTGATTAAACTACTATTGTAGTGGGCAATTCCGTCGTTAAAAACGGTAAAGCCCCCGGTTCCAGCCGTCCCCATGGCGATGACAAAACTATCATAAAGGGGCATGCCGGCAAGGAAATAAAGAACCACAAAAAGGAAGAACAAGCCCAAGTACAAGAAGTAGAGGATTTGAGCTGTGTTTTTTAATTTGGAAACGACCTTCCCAAAAACTGGACCAGGAACTTCTGCCTTCATGACTTCAAGGTGGCTGTTCTTGTTATTGTCCATAATTGCAAGGGCGAAGACCAATACTCCCATCCCCCCAATCAAGTGGGTAAAACTGCGCCAAAAGAGGAGAGAATGGGTGAGGACACCCACATCATCTAATATCGTTGCCCCTGTTGTTGTAAAGCCAGAGCTGACTTCAAAGAAGGCATCGATAATGTTGGGAATTTGTCCCGAAAAGACAAAGGGAAGGGCGCCAAAGAAGGACCAGAGGATCCAACAGAGGGCTACAATCAGGACTCCTTCTTTAGCATAAATGTGAAAGTCCTTTGGTTTGTGAAAACTACCAAGTAGCCCCAGCCCAAGTAAGATGGCCATGGTTGCCCCAATAGAGACAAAGACCTTGGCAGGTTCCTGATAGATCGTAGCGACGACTAAGGGAACGATCAGGAGAGCTGCCTCGATTAAGAGGAGCTTGGACAAGAGGTAACGAATCATGCTTCTATTCATCAGGCTTACCTCTCAAGTAGATCGTAGATTTTTGTGACATTTTGAATCAAGGTGGTTACGATAATCCGATCTCCTACCATCAAACGGTCATCTCCATTTGGGAAAATAGCTTTGCCGTCTCGAATAATGGCAGCGATCAAGACGCCTTTTTTCAATTTCAATTCAGAGAGGGGATATTGGGTTAGTTTATTGTCTTCCTTAATTTGGAACTGCAAGGTTTCAATCCGGCCGTTTGCGACATGGTGCAAGGCTTCTAGGTTTGAGAACTGTGCATTGTAGCGTCCACGAATAAAGTGCATAATGGTATCTACAGCGATGCGTTTTGGCGTAACGATACTGGTCATATCTTGATCGCCAATGATCTCCAACAGACTAGTTCGGTTGACCTTGGTAATGTTCTTTTTGACTCCGACAGAATTTAAGAACATGGAGGTGATGATGTTTTCTTCATCGACCCCTGTCAAAGTAGCCACAGCATCGAAGTTATTGGCACTCTCTTCTAAAAGAATGTCTTTAGCAGTTCCGTCTCCATGGACGACATAGAGATCAGGAAATTCCTGACTAAAGAATTCCGCCCGTTCGCGATTGACCTCTAAGACCTTGAGATCGATCTTGCGGCGCACATCTTGAAGAATATTGAGTAAGTAGTAGGCAATTTTTCCAGCACCAATGATCATCATGCTTTTAATGACCTGAGGGCGAACATTGTTGTGGAAGAGAACGACCTCGATCCGATTACCTGTTACGAAAATCTTGTCTTGAGGTTGTAAGACAAAGTCTCCGTTTGGAATGGTGAGTTCGTTGCCACGCTCGATTGCACAAACAATGACATTTCCGTATTTCTTCCGGAATTGGGATAGACTCATATTGCAGAGATTGCTATCTGGCTTGATCTTAAATTCCATCAAGGCTACCCGACCATTGGCAAAATGCTCCACAGAAAGGGCATTTGGGAAGTCAATGATATTGGCAATATAGCGAGCTGTCAGCAATTCCGGATTGACGACTAGGGAGAAGCCCAAGATATTTTTTTCCTTGAAGTAGGAATTGGAATATTCCGGATTCCGCACCCGAACGATAGTCTCTTTGGCTCCCATTTTTTTAGCCAAAACAGCAGAGACCATGTTAACCTCGTCGTACTCGGTCATGGAAATGAAGATGTCGCAGTCTTCAACATCTGCTTGCTCCAAGATCTTGAAGTTTGCCCCATTTCCTAAAATTCCAATGATATCAAACCGTTTGGTAATATGGTTAAGAACGGATTCGTCTTTTTCGATCAAAATAACATCGTGGTTTTCAGCAACGAGGGAACGACAAAGGGCCGTTCCGACCTTTCCTCCACCAACAACAATAATTTTCATAGATTACCTCCAGAGTATGCTTCTATCATACTCTATTTTCAAGAAAAATTCATCTATTTTAAGGACTTTCTGGAGGAATCTTACCAAGCTAAGAACAAGTGGGAAAAATTGTCAAAATAGAAGAATGAGGAGGGATCGAAAACTTTGATAAAGTTTCTTAAAAAAATCTAAAAAAACTATTGACAGGAGCTTCAAAAGTGATATACTTAAAAAGTACCTTCGTTGATTTACCTCAAACCTGTTGTGAGTTAAGTTAATGAAGCTGTAACCACGCTGTTTGCTGAGCTTGACTCCGGGCAGTGTGGCTATTTTTTTATCAGAAAGAGATCGAGTATGAATATTGAAGAACTAGACTACCAAGAGTCAGCGGCTCAAAATCACATCGTCTTGTTCCAACCTCAGATTCCACAAAATACGGGAAATATTGCACGGACTTGTGCGGCGACTAATTCTCCCTTGCATATCATTCGCCCCATGGCTTTTCCGATCGATGATCGCAAAATGAAGCGAGCAGGACTCGATTATTGGGACAAGCTGGATGTCCGTTTTTATGATAGCCTAGAAGAGTTTATGGAAGCAGCGAGCGACGGTCAGGTGCACTTAGTGTCCAAGTTTGCAAATCAGACCTATTCGGACGTTTCTTATCAGGATGGGAAGTCCCATTATTTCTTGTTTGGACGCGAGGATAAAGGTTTGCCGGAAGATTTTATGCGCCAGCACGAAGAGAAGGCCATTCGCATTCCGATGAATGATGAGCATGTCCGTAGTTTAAATGTCTCCAATACCGTCTGCATGATTGTTTATGAGGCGCTCCGCCAGCAAGGTTTTAAGGGGCTGGAGTTGAGCCATCGTTATGAGCATGACAAGCTCAAATAAGAACGAAAAATTAAAAGACGAACGGTGTAATCTATCAAGTTACAAAAACTTGCCTTGGCAAGTTTTTTTTGTTATGATTAAGAAGTCTTCAGGGCAGGGTGAGATTCCCGACCGGCGGTGACTTTTACTAGGAAATGTTCTTTTCCTTTTATACTTTGTTGCCAAGCTTTGCTTAACGAGAAGTTATGACCACAGCTTGTCGTATCGTTTAAAAGAAAAATCTCCATTTCCATACTCTAAAAGAAGTCCGCGAGCGCAAGCTGATGTGGTGTGACTCCACAACCGACAGTATAGTCTGGATGGGAGAAGACGAGAGACGAATAGACTGACAGCTATTCTGATCTGTTTAGAGCTGATGCATAGGAATAAGACGTTAGGTGCTATGATTGACTAGCGGTATTTTCAATGGGGACCAGCTAAAGTGACTAGAATGTTCTCTAGTTTAAGCTTTGTTTAAATAGTTTAGAGTAGAATGATGGGGTAGACGTCTTTCCAGCTTCTCTAATTTTTAAAAAATTGGAGGAACCTGTTATGACAAATACACGTAAACTGACCCTAGTGGCTGTTTTATCCGCATTATCTTTTATTTTGATGTTCTATCAATTTTCTTTCTTGATAGATTTCTTCAAAATTGATTTGAGTATCATCGCCATTTTGTTGGCTTTGGTCTTGTTGGATTTTAAAAGTGCTGTTTGGGTGACCTTGATCCGATCTGTTCTTAAATTAGCTCTTAATAATAAGGGGCTTGAAACCTTGATCGGACTACCAATCAATATCATTGGAGTTCTTGTTTTTGTTCTTGCTTTTGCATGGATTTGGAACAAGGAACGGACCCATGGCCGATTTGTCCTAGCTACGATTATTGGAACGATCAGCTTGAGTATCACGATGGTATTGGTGAACTATGTCTATGCAATCCCTTTGTATGCTCGCTTTATGAACTATGATATTTCGAAAACACTAGGGCTTGTCCACTATTTAGCCGCAATGGTTGCACCGTTTAACCTGATCGAAGGAGTGATTTGGGCCATCGCATTTGGATTGATCTACACTCTTTTGCAACCGATTTTGAAAAAATATGAAAAATAAACAACAACATTGGGCGAAGGCAAGCTTCGCCCTTCTCATTTTTGTCATTCTCGGGTATGTGATTCGTTTCTACCCGCAACAATTAACGGGCTTTGACAGCGCGCTTCAATCTACTATTCGAGGCGATCTGCCTGCACCACTGACAGCCTTCTTTACCAAGGTAACCCATGTCATGGATACCAAGATCATTGTCATCTGGGTGGGTCTTTTGCTAGCTGTCTTTGCCTGTAAGAAATGGTACAGCGAAGCCCTCTTTCTGGGGAGCAATCTGGTATTGACTGGTCTTTTGGTTCTTCTTCTAAAGAATATCTACCAGAGACCGAGACCAAGTATTCTTCATCTAGTAGAGGAAAAAGGCTTTTCTTTCCCGAGTGGTCATTCACTGGCGTCTACCCTTGTTTTGGGAAGCTTAATCATTATTATCTACCAGCATTTAAAACATAAAACTGCCCGCTATTGTCTTCAAGGCTTGCTGGTTCTGGGAATTGTGACCATTGTGGTCTCCCGTATTTATGTCGGGGTCCACTATCCATCAGACGTTCTTGGCAGTATGATTTTGGGCCTTGCTGTCTTGCAATTTGAGTACCCCTTGTACGATCGCTTGCGGTTTCAATGGCGCTTTACAGGGAAGCAAAAATAACTAACAACTAGGAGTTGGACTCGTGTTTTGAGTTCGACTCTTTTTTTGCTATAATGAAGGGTATGAAATCCTACAATACCTTGAATGATTATTATCGAACCTTATTTGGAGAAAAGACCTTTAAAGTCCCTATTGATGCAGGCTTTGATTGTCCTAATCGTGACGGAACAGTCGCCCATGGTGGCTGTACTTTTTGCACGGTCTCAGGTTCAGGAGATGCCATTGTGGCCCCAGAAGCTCCGATTCGAGAACAATTTTACAAAGAGATTGATTTTATGCATCGGAAATGGCCGGATGTGAAGAAGTACCTGGTCTATTTTCAAAATTTCACCAATACCCATGATAAGGTGGACGTCATTCGAGAGCGTTATGAGCAGGCCATCAATGAACCAGGAGTAGTAGGAATCAACATCGGTACGCGTCCGGATTGTTTACCAGATGATACCTTGGCCTATCTAGCAGAGCTGACCGAGCGCATGCATGTGACGATTGAGCTGGGGCTTCAGACGACTTATGAAGCGACGTCTCAATTAATCAATCGGGCCCATAGTTATGACCTCTACGTTGAAACAGTCAAGCGGATTCGCCAACAGGTGCCTAAGGCTGAGATCGTATCTCATTTGATCAATGGCCTTCCAGGGGAAACACATGAGATGATGGTGGAAAATGTTCGCCGTTGTGTGACCGATAATGAAATTGATGGCATCAAGTTGCATCTCTTGCATTTGATGACCAATACACGCATGCAACGAGACTATCATGAAGGGCGCCTCCAACTCATGAGCCAGGAAGAATATGTCAAGGTCATCTGTGACCAGTTGGAGATTATCCCCAAACATATCGTCATCCATCGGATTACAGGGGACGCACCACGGGATATGTTGATTGGCCCTATGTGGAGCCTCAACAAATGGGAAGTCCTAAACGCTATTGAAATTGAAATGCGTCGTCGTGGAAGTACCCAAGGATGTAAGCTAGAAGAAAAGGAGAGTGCTGATGTTACGACCGCTTGAAATGGCCCATCAATTTTTAGCAGAAGTCATCACCAAAGAAGATGTCGTGGTAGATGCCACCATGGGAAATGGACATGATACGGCCTTTTTAGCCAAACTAGCAGGCCAGGTCTATGCCTTTGATATTCAAGAACAGGCCCTTGTAAATACCCAAGAAAGATTGGAAAAGTTGGGACTTCAGCATGTCCGGTTGATTTTGGATGGTCACCAGCATGTGGACCAATATGTGGAGACCCTCAAAGCAGCTATTTTCAATCTGGGGTATCTGCCATCTGCGGATAAATCGGTGATTACTCTTCCAGCTACCACTATTGAAGCGATGGAAAAAATCTGTGCTCGCCTAGAAAAAGGTGGACGAATGGCTATTATGATCTATTATGGTCATGAAGGGGGAGACATCGAGCGCGATGCAGTGCTGGACTTTGTCAGCCAGCTCCCACAAAAAGACTATACAGCGACCATCTACCGGACACTGAATCAAGTGAATCAGCCACCGTTTTTGGTCATGATCGAAAAATTAGAAAGCTACCGTCATGGATAAAGAATATTTAAAGAATAAAATCGAAGGATTGAGACACCATTTTGTCGAATCAACCATCCACGAGCGTGCAATAGGTTTTTATGATGAAGCTCATATGACTAAAAAGATGCTTAAAATAAAAAAGAAATTGGTTTCGCTTGAGATGGAACGGTGCCAAAAGAAGATTGAGCACAAGGATGTAACCAAGACAGACCAAAAGATTGCGGAGTTAAAACAGCAATTTGAGACCTGCTGCCAAGAACGCTAGGGAGGGAGTGATATGGAACTACTCCTTTATGCAGTGATCTTTTCGATGATTTTGATCGTCTCAAATGCCACGAATAAACTTGTGCCGAACCTTCCTCTGCCCTTGATTCAAATCTTACTAGGGATCGTTTGGGCCCTCTTTGTGCCAGAAGAAAATTTTCATCTGGATACTGAGCTTTTTCTGGCCTTGGTCATTGGCCCTCTTTTATTTCGAGAGGCAGAAGAAGCAGATATTACTTCCGTCTTAAAGCACTGGCGGGTCATCCTCTATTTGATTTTCCCAGTGATTTTTATCTCAACCATTAGTTTGGGCTGGGCAGCTCACTCCTTGTGGCTGAGCCTTCCTTTAGCAGCCTGTATGGCCGTAGGGGCAGCTCTAGGTCCAACAGACTTAGTAGCTTTTGCTTCCCTGTCTGAGCGCTTTACCTTTCCAAAGCGGGTTTCGAATATCTTAAAAGGAGAAGGGTTACTAAATGATGCCTCAGGTCTAGTTGCCTTTCGAGTGGCCTTGGCAGCCCTTGCGACCGGAAGTTTCTCCCTTGGAGAAGCAGGGATTTCCTTAGGAATCTCCATCATTGGAGGATTTGCAGTGGGGATCTTGACGGCCTTTGTGAACCGTTGGCTGCAAACCTTACTCTTGAGTGTTCGCGCTAGTGATATTGCCAGTGAATTGTTATTAGAATTGAGTCTCCCGTTATTGACTTTTTTCTTAGCAGAAGAACTCCATGTGTCTGGTATCATCGCTGTGGTTGTGTCAGGGATCCTAAAAGCCAGTCGCTTTAAGCACATTACCCTTCTTGAAGCCCGAGTGGATACTGTGAGCCATACCGTCTGGAATACGGTCAACTTTATCTTAAATGGGTCAGTCTTTGTGATTTTGGGAATGGAACTAGAAATGATCGCTAAGCCCATCTTAAGTAGTCCTATTTACAACAATCTTCTTTTAGTTCTTTCTGTCTTTCTTTTGACAACCTTGCTCTTTTTAATTCGTTTTGTCATGGTTTACCTCTTTTATTGGTTTCGAACGGTTCGACTAAAAAAATCATTGAGAAATTATCTGAAAGATGCCTTATTGCTGACCTTTTCGGGTGTGAAGGGAACAGTTTCGATTGCGACGATCCTTTTGATTCCAACCAAAATCGAAAAAGAATACCCCGTCCTACTCTTTTTAGTGGCAGGAGTTACCCTTGTCAGCTTTATTGCTGGCTTAGTGGTGCTTCCAAAATTATCAGAAGATAAGGAAGAAACCAATAACTACCTGATGCAGATCGCGATTTTAAATGATGTCGTCATGGAATTAGAAGCAGACCTAAAGAATAGTAAGCACAAGGGGCCCTTGTATGCGGCGATTGATAACTATCATGGTCGGATTGAAAATTTGATTCTAAGCCAAGAAAATAAGCTCATTCAAAAGGACTGGGAACAGCTGAAGCTCTTGATTTTGAGTATTGAAAGTGACGGCTTGGAACAAGCCTACGAAGAAGGAAAGATGCGCGAGCGGGGCTACCGTGTCTACCAACGCTATCTTCGTAATATGGAGCAACGGGTCAATCGCAACCTTTCGTCTCGTCTAACATACTACCTCTTGGTTTCTTTCCGCATCTTGCGTTTGCTGGTCCATGAAATCCTAACACTAGGTTCTGGCTTTCGAACTTGGTGGAACCGAGAAGATAGAAAGTTAGAAGCCATTGATTATGACCAGATTGCGGCCCTTTATTTGGCCAATACGGAAATCATCATTGAAAGTTTGGAAGACCTCAAAGGGGTTTATCGGAGCAGTTTGATCTCTTACCTGCAAGAATCTCGTCTGAGAGAGACAGCCATTATTACTAGTGGAGCCTTTGTGGAGCGGGTTATTAACCGGGTGAAACCAAATAATATCGATGAAATGTTGAGAGGCTATTATTTGGAGCGTAAGATTATTTTTGAATACGAAGCGCAACACCTGATTACCGCCAAGCAAGCGCGTCGCATGCGTCAAAATGTCAATGAATTAGAAAGCTACTCCCTAAGAGAAAGTGCCAATACTCTTCCATACGATATGATCGAGTATGCACAAAATCGATAAGCGTAAAAGTGCTAAGATGAAAATCTTAGCACTTTCAGATTGAAGAAAAAGTCATATAAAAAACTTTCCTTAGGTGAGTACGGACGTCAGCGAACTTCTTTGAAGTTCCA
>NZ_JVSR01000055.1:13199-21961 GCF_001069785.1 Streptococcus parasanguinis | reverse complement strand
CCCTACTCAACTGTGCGGAGGTGGGACGACGAAATCGAATTCTAATGAATTACCGATTTCTGTCCCACTCTCTTTTTTATTTTTGTTTCAATTCTGTTCGCAGGGCTTCTTGCTGCTCTTTTGTCAGATGAACCCCCTTACTTGCAACAATCTGGCTAGAGACTTTGTTGGCAAATCTTAAGGCTTGCGCAATGTCTAAGCCTTCTAAACGGGCGGATATGAAGGCTCCCACATGGCTATCTCCAGCGCCTACTGTATCGACGACTTCTGTTGGAAAACCGTCTGCCTCATACCAGTTGTCATCATAGGCAACCGCGCCTTTTTCACCCAAGGTGACAATGACCAATTGCCCCGTTCTCTGATACAAGTATTCGATGGCTGGCTGGATCTCTCTACACCCTGAGAAAACCAGTGCTTCAGCCTCATTAACATGGAGAATCGGATGCAGATCATAAATTGCTTCCAGTCGATCCTTTGGAATCAAGAGTCCACGTGGCCCAGGTGCGAAAATCACCTGGCCTTCTAGTTGCGAAACAGACTGGACCAATGCAAGACCAGTTGGCTCCTCGACTTCAAGGCCACATAAGTAGATGTAATCAAACCGATCTGTCTCAATCTCTTTTAGCCACTCTGCTTGAAAGCTATACTCCACTCCGTGGTCTGATAAGAAGGTCCGCTCACCATCAGACTCTACAAAGCAGTAACAGCAACCATTGGCCCCTTCTAATGAGATGCTAGAGGAAATCCCTAATTGTTTCAACTCTCTCCGAATAAAATCACCATACATCCCAGAACCGACTGGCGATACAAACTGGTAGGGTTGCGACAAAAAATGAAGGATATTAACGACATTAAAGGCACAACCTCCCACAGACCATTGCTGGTGATCAATATGGGCATCTCCTTCACGACTCGGCAAACGATCCAAGTAAATCATCACATCACAAACTGTAGAACCAATAATTAAGGCAGCTGTCATCTTTTTCTCCTTACTTTGCCTTCTATTATACCAGAGGAAAGATAAAAAACAACCAACCCCATGTGGAGTGGTTGTTTCTCTTTTTAGTCACGATAAACAGGTTGAGGGCCAAAGGTTTGGGAAACCGGCATGATTTCAATCCGATTGACATTGACATGCTTGGGCTGTTGGATCAACCAAGCTACGGTGTTGGCAATGTCTTCAGGCTGAATGGCATGGGCATCTTGATAGAGGGCTTCTACCCGTTTTTCGTCTCCTTTAAAGCGAACAGAAGAGAACTCTGTCCCTTCACAAAGACCGGGTTCAATATTGCTGACACGAATCTTCTTGCCAGCTAGATCCGCCCGAAGATTGAGGGAGAATTGCTTGACAAAAGCCTTGGATGCCCCGTAAACATTGGCCCCTGGATAAGGCACAGTTCCTGCTGTAGAGCCCAAATTGATAATATAGCCATCATTTCGTTCCACCATCTGGGGCAAGATTTTCCTTGTCAGATAGGTCAAGCCGACAATATTGGTCTGAATCATGGTCAGCCAGTCTGCAACCTCTGCTTCATAAGCTGGGGCGAGGCCTAGGGCCAAGCCAGCATTATTGACCAAAACATCCACTCTCTCCCAAGCTTTTGGCAAACTGGCAAGTGCATGATCTACCTGAGAAAGATCCGTCACATCCATTTGCAGGGGATAAAAGGCTTCTCCCAACTCTTCTTGAAGGGCCTGTAATTTATCGATGCGTCTAGCTGACCCGATCACACGGTATCCATCTGCTACTAAGCGACGGCAAATCGCTTGACCAAAGCCAGCTGAAGCTCCTGTTACTAAAATCGTTTCTGACATGTCATTACCTCCATGGATTGTAAAAACGTCCCTGATTGACAAAGATCAGGACAATACTCAAGACCAGAACAGCTAAGGCTGATAGAATCATCCCATAATCTTTCATTTCCATGGCTTGATGAGAATACCAGGTACGCTTTTTATTTTTACCAAAGCGACGTAATTCCATGGCCGTAGAAATGCTGTCAATCCGCTCAAGTGAGCTAAAGATTAAGGGAGAGATAATTTGCAAATTGCCTTTGATTCGCTTGATCAGCTTGGCCTTTTTGGACAACTCCACCCCTCTGGCTTCCTGAGACAATTTAATCGTTTGATATTCTTCTTGTACGTCAGGAATGTAACGCAGAGTCAAGCTGACAGAATAGGCAATCTTGTAAGATACGCCAATTTGGTTGAGGCTTGAAGCAAACTGACTAGGATGGGTCGTCATCAAAAAAATCAAGGCTAGAGGTATGGTACAGACATACTTAAGAGCTAGATTAAAAAGATAAAAGAGTTCCTGCGAGGTGATACTATAGGAGCCCCACCCCTTCATCAGTACCGTCTTTGCCCCGTAGATCTCTACACCATACTGGGGGGCAAAGAGATAGACCATGACAACATTTAACAGTGCAAAAACTAAAGCAAATGCAAGTACAAATGAAATATCCCGAAATCGAATACCAGCTGTAGAGAATAAAAGCAAGGCGCCCACACCAATTCCTAGAAGGAGCCGGGTATCATAACTCAACATGGCGGCAAGAGATACAAAAAGAAGAAAGAGTAACTTACTCGCACCTGAAAGGCGATGAAGAAAACTCGTCCCCTCATGGTAGCCGACTAATCGATGATTCATGACCTGCTCCTTTCTGTTGCATATAAAACTGCGTTAACGCCAAGGAATCCATTCCTAATCGATTAGCTAAGGCAAAAATCGAAGTCTCTTTGAGATTAGCCTCTTGTAAAATATCCGGATGAGTGAACAGCTCTGCAGGTGAGAGATCTGCTAGAATTTGCCCGTCTGATACTACAAGGGCACGATCAGAATAATCCAACATCAGTTGCATATCATGGGTAATCATGACAATGGTATGGCCTTTTTCTTGCAAGCTATCTAGAAATTCCATGATGTCAGTGTAATTGCGTTGGTCCTGACCTGCTGTCGGCTCGTCCAAGACCAAAATTTCTGGTCCTAAAACTAGTATAGAGGCAATGGTCACCCGTTTCTTTTGCCCATATGAGAGAGCAGAAATCGGCCATTTACGAAACTCATAGAGACCACAAGTTTTCAGCACTTGATAGACACGCTCTTTGATATCTTCTTCCGATACCCCCCGCAAGCGCAAACCTAGAGCGACTTCGTCAAAAATCATATTGGTCGAAATCATTTGATTGGGGTTTTGTAGGACATAACCGACTCGCTCAGCCCGTTCCTTGACACTCTCCTGCTTGATATCTTCACCTCTAGAGGTGTATTGCCCTTCTGTGGTAATGAATCCACAGATGGCTTTCGCAAGAGTTGATTTTCCTGCCCCATTCTTCCCGACAATCGCTAAGCGCTGCCCCTTAGGTATACTGAGGGATATATTTTTTAAGATCGGATGATTTTCTTGATAGGCAAAGGAAATCTGCTCCAACTTCAATAGTTCTTCTGCTTCTCCAGTTTTTGTAAAGGTCGCTTCTGGAATGGAACGATTCACACCAGTAAGCTCGATATCTTCTAGACGATCTAGATGCTCCAATTGATCGATATCCTGCCCTAGCTGGCGAAGAGTTGTTAAATAGAGGGGTTCTCGAATCCCATTTTCAGCCAGCAGTGTCGTCCTCAACAACTCATCTGGGCTCCCATTAAAGAGGATTTGCCCTTGATTGATCAAGATGACCCGATCGATCGGACGATAGAGCACATCCTCCAAACGGTGTTCGATGATAATAGTTGTCGTTCCCTGCTCTTCATGAATCTGATCAATCAGATCTATGATATCCTGACCCGATTTGGGATCTAGATTAGCCAGTGGCTCATCAAAGAGCAGGATCGGACTTTCGTCAATCAGGACACCTGCTAAGCTCACTCGCTGTTTTTGCCCACCGGACAAATCTTGTGGCCGATGATCCAAGAGCTTCATCAAATCTAAGCGTTCTGCCCAACTCTGCACACGCTCTTTCATCGTTCTCAGATCCACCATGTCATTTTCAAGGGCAAAAGCCAAGTCTTCTGCGACACTCAAACCTATAAACTGGCCATCTGTATCTTGCAAAACCGTACTGACCAAATGAGATTTCTCATAAATACTGAGATCAAAGGCTTCTTTCCCCTGAATGAGGAATTGCCCACTACTGGTTCCCTTATAGATATTGGGGATAATCCCATTTAGACACTGGCCAATCGTTGATTTTCCAGAACCAGATGGCCCAACAATCAGAACCTTTTCCCCCTTATAAATGGTTAAGTTGAGATTTTTTAAAGTTGGCTCAGACTGTGCCTTGTATTGGAAGGAAAAATCCTTCAGTTCAATCATTGCTTCTTTCATTTAGTTTGCCTTTTCCCAAAAGAGCGCAAATTGGATGGCTAACTCCGCGATGCGATCCTTGCTATCTAAATCCTCATGACTAGATAAGGTTCGGATATCCCATTTTTCTTCCGAGAGGTGGTCAGCTGCATAGAAGAAATGGCAGAGCTCAAAGCCCCTATAAGCTGCTAAGGCTGCCACTGCCGAACATTCCATATCCACACAGATGGCTCCTGCTTCCATTCGTCTCTTCATCTTGTCGATGGTTTCCCGGTAGGGGGCATCTGTCGTCCACACTTTTCCTGACTGATAAGAAACCTTGTGACTGTCCAGAAAGGCTTGGAAGAGAGGGAGGGTTTTCTTGTTTACTTCCACTTCATCACTAGCCGGAAGATAGTGGTAACTGGTCCCCTCGTCGCGAAGAGCAGCCGTTGGAATGATGATGGAAGTCGCTTCGATATCACGGTCTAAAACCCCACAGGTTCCAAAGAGCACCAGTTTTTCCATCCCAAATTGAATCAGGTCCTCTATAATCCCCACACAGGAAGCAGCCCCAACTGGTGCATTAAAGGCACCAATCTGTTGGTCTCCAATAGTGATCCCATAGACCACGACTTCAAAATTGGCCATGGAGGTTCTTGCAATGACCCCATGTTCATAATTTTCAAGGAGGCGAGCAAAAGTTACTCTTGAAAAGCAAGAGATGACTACTTTGGGAAATCCTTCAATTGGTTGGTGTAAGTCTTGTGGATTGATAATCGCCTGTCGATTGGCATCAAATTCTTCTAACAGCATTTCGTGCACCTCTTTCATTCTACTTCTAGGCCCCTATTATACCACAATTAGCCTAGTCATTGGTTTTTGATCAAAGGAAGGAGCATAAAAAAGAACTGCTTCCAGACGTTAGATTTTTCGGATCAAACGTCGGAAGGACAGTTCACTTCGATATTTTTTACTTGTTTTCCAATTGCGCTAATTCTAGCAACCGTTCTTTGGACAATTTTTTGATTTCAATTTGACTAGCATCTAGCAGCTGGAATTCATCTGGCTCTAGCGCTGCCAATAGATTCTTCAGTGCAAGAGACCCAATTGGATGGTAATTTTCTGGCTTATCAGGATCTCCATCGATCGCTACCAATAGAACCCGCCAATCAATGATACCCGCTAAGCCCACAATTTCTACATATTCTGCAGGAACATGTGGCACGCTTGGCAAGACCGTATCCGTATCTTCCGTCAAGCTATAGCTGGCTAAGAAGGCTCCTGTCTCCTCCTGTTGATAAAAACGGACTTGACTGAAATAAGCTGCACTATATTGAATCTTCTTGATAAAGGCAGAGTAGGCTTCTAGTGGATGGACATGGTTCAATACTTCCTGCACTGTATCCCGATCCAAATAGACTGGATGAGCGAAGCCTTGTACTTCAAACTCTTTTAGATCTTTTTCTTTCGTCACATTACCCAGCGTTTCTAGGATAACGACTTCATAATCAAAATGGAAAATAGAATCTGGAGTATAGCTCACGCCGTCACTAGCCACAATCTCCGTTCCTAATACTTCTCCTAGGCGACTGATCCATCGAAGGGCCAACTGCCAATCTTCTTCTATCGCAAAAGAGGGCACCTGAATCTGATAAGACTCTTCCTCATCAAAATAGCGTAACTGCAGAGGAAGACCGCTCTTACCAAATACGATACAGTTCAAGCCTTCAAAATCATTTAAGGGACGATGAAGGGTGGCAGGATCATAGTTGTAGGTTGTTAACCCCTCCACTAATTTAAGAACTTCCTGTGCTGCGAGTACTTTCTGATAGCCAAATAAGCTCTTTTTATTTTTGATTGAAAACACGATACTCATTTGTTTTCTCCTTTGTGAAATCGCTTACCTAAAGTATAGCACAATTTTCAATCAATTTCCATATAAAAACAGCCTGAGCTTTCAGACTGTTTATTTCTATTATGCAGGTGCTCCATCAAGCGTCTCACCGATAAGGGCTAAACGCTCACGAACTTCTGCTTGTGACAAGTTGTGTTCTTCAACATAACGATTGCGAGGGTGAACCCGGCACTCATGCGAACATCCGCGAAGATACTTGTCTTCGTTTTCTTCTGAAGTCAAGATACGACGATTACAGAATGGATTACCACAGTTGACATAGCGTTCGCAAGGCGTCCCATCGAACCAATCCATACCGACAACGACAGGATCTACATGGTTAATGTCAACAGCAATACGCTCGTCAAAGACATACATCTTACCATCCCAAAGCTCCCCTTGAACCTCTGGATCTTTTCCGTAAGTCGCGATACCACCGTGCAATTGACCAACATCTTTGTAGCCTTCACGGACCATCCAACCTGAGAATTTTTCACAGCGGACACCACCAGTACAGTAAACAACCACGCGCTTATCCATGAACTCTTCTTTATGGTCGCGAACCCATTGTGGCAATTCACGGAAGTTGCGAATATCTGGACGAATGGCTCCACGGAAGTGACCAAGGTCATACTCATAGTCATTACGTGTGTCAAGGACAACAGTGTCCTCATCTAGAAGGGCGTCTTTAAACTCTTTTGGTGACAAGTAGGCACCTGTTGTTTCAAGCGGATTGATGTCGCTGTCAAAGTTATCATCCTCTAAACCAAGGTGAACGATTTCCTTCTTGTAACGCACAAACATCTTCTTGAAGGCTTGCTCTTCTTCCTCATCAATCTTGAACCAGAGGTCCTCCATCCCTGGAAGGCTGTGAACGTAGTCCATGTATTTTTGCGTTGTTTCGTAGTCACCAGATACGGTTCCGTTAATCCCTTCATCAGCGACTAGGATACGACCTTTAAGGCCGATTGATTTACAGAAGGCCAAGTGATCAGCCGCAAATTGTTCTGCGTTTTCGATGGGAACATATTTATAATAAAGTAATACACGAATAGGTTTTGCCATGTCATTCTCTTTTCTAAGATTAAATTATCAGAATTTTTCATTCAACTATACCAGTATACTCTCCCAAGAAAACGAATGCAATTTATTTGACTGAAAAATAAAAGCCTGGGGTTCCAGACTTTTACACGACGACACCAAGGTTCCAACTTTCCTACTCTTCCTTTTCCATCTGATCCAGATAGGCTTCATAGCGTTTTTTCTCAACTTTTGCAAAAAGCATCACAAGGGTATTCATCCCCCATACAATCGGAAGATTCAGGAGAAATGTGATAGGAAGCACCAGCAAAAATTTTGAATGGAAGGGATTGGACTGATAGACAGCTTGGTTTAATTGAAAATTTTGAGCCCAGATGAACAAGGAGAGAATAGAGGTTACTACTACAATTCCCGTCACATTTAGATAGCTATAACTGATAAATCTCACACCCAATCGTTGACAACGCACCGAATAATACAATCCTGAGACGATGAGTAAGGCTACCACCATGATTGGACTCAGCCCCACCTTAGATGTAAAAATGGATCCTACACTAAAAACAGTTAAGGCAAGGAAAAGAAAACCAGCCGTCTCAGCACCAGCCTTATTAGCTAAGCCTTCTTCTCGTTCATCTATGATTTGTTTGTTCAGCAATTGTAATCTCATCTCTTCCTCCTTATTCTTCATCCTCTAACTCTGCCTCGATCTTCTCTTGTTTTTTCCGATTTATAAGAGCAAGTGGTTTTTCAAGCAGATCTGTCAGGATGGCAAAAACGATGATCTCTAATAAAATTTTAACCAGATACTTGGGACTCAAGATAAAGCTCATTGCTTCTCGCTTTCCAATCACATCCATAGCTGTCACAAGCACGGCAAAGAATAGACCTGACCCAAGGCGACTCAACCAGCTATCTTTTTCTAACATATCTCGAACATCAATCCCTGAACTGATCCTTCTCACAAAGGCATAGGCTCCCATGGCAATCAGAAGGAACATCTCAGGGAGATAAGCGACTAGGTCTAAGTCCAGGATACTGGATTTCACAAAGGCGGATAGGGCAATAAAGCAGGTCATGCCAAGGACAAGTTCTCCTGCGATTTTTCCATCAAGTAGCATGGTCCGTTCATCTTTTACAATTGGTTCTTTCTTTTGTTTCATATGTTTCCTCTTTCTATGTTAAAACTGTTACTCCCAGAACAGTTGATCCAACGTCTTATCCAAGGTCTTACAAATGGCAAGGCAGAGGCTGAGGGTCGGATTGTATTTCCCTGCCTCAATCAGACCGATGGTCTGGCGCGTCACTCCAATGGCATCTGCAAGATCCCCCTGGGTCATATCATGCTCGACCCGGGCCATTTTTAATTTGAGATTTTTCGCCACAGGCTTTTCCTTTCTTGTTTTTATAGCTTTATTATACACTATATTTTCTATTTTGCAATATATATCTTCCATTTTGTAAAAAATATTTTTGATAAAACAAAAAAGAGGCTGGGACAAAAATCCTAGCCTCTCAATTATTTTTGGATTGTCGAGCAAGAC
>NZ_JVSR01000055.1:0-13099 GCF_001069785.1 Streptococcus parasanguinis | reverse complement strand
ATTTCATCAGCTTTTACAGCCCTACTCAACTGTGCGGAGGTGGGACGACGAAATTGAATTCTAACGAATTACCGATTTCTGTCCCACTCTCTTATCTTCTGTACATTTAATCTTTGGTCAAACTTCCATCTTTTGTTTGAGTCCGTGCATAAGCGATCAAGAGAAGAGAACCTGCAACAGCCACTGTTAATGCATTAAAAGAACCCGCAACAACACCTTGTAGGAAGACTTTATTGGCACTTTCCTTGTAGATCAAGACATCTCCAACCGGAGCAATCAAGCCCCAGATCACAAGGTTGGATACGATTTGAACGATGTTAAAGACAATTAATTCTTTCTTTGTCACTTCCCCTTTGAATTCACCGATTTGTTTGCGGAAGAAACCAACAAAAAGTCCAAACAAACCACTTGAAATGATCCAAGTCCACCAAAGACCACCTGACATAGCATCCTTAATGGCATGACCAATCAAGCCGATTAAGAAACCGACAATCGGACCAAAAACTACACTAAAGAGAGCTTGAAGGGCATATTGCAACTGAATGCTCGTATTCGGTGCAGGTGCAGGGATTTGCAACATAGCAATCACGACAAAGAGGGCTGCTCCAACCCCAATAGCTACAACATCTTTAATTGAAAATAATGATTTCTGTTTCATTATGATATCTCCTATTAATTTTCCATTTTTCTAATCTCGATATGCCAAGAAGCCCCAACTCCTACATTATAGGCCTTAGCAAAGGATCCCTGGTTGATGGCAAGACCAACACGGTAGAGGGAATTGATATAAAGGATTGGCTGTCCAATCCGCACGTCGGCGAAAGACTTGCCGTAGGTTACTTGGTTTTGGTAAACCAGCATGTCATTGTTATAGATGGTCACTTCAAAGCGTTCCCCAAATTCAGGTTTCAAATGATTGAACTCTTCTCGGGTAATCGAAGTCCAGAGAGAACCAAAGCGCACATCCAAGATGTCAACTGCTCCTTTGACAAGATTGTCCTCCATAACCGTTTCCACCACTGGGATTTCTACAATGTGTTCGACACTGAGTTCTGGTCCCACTTCCTCAAAGCTGATATGGCCACTGGCTAACTTAGCTCCTGTATAGGCATAGACATCACGCCCATGGAAGGTATAAGAAAACTCTGTATTGGCCCGGCGGTTCTTCACCTCTGAAATCTCACGGATAGCAACAATCCCTACATGTTTCTTGATGAAAGAGAGAGTCCCATTATCCGGAGTGACAATGTATTGATTCTTCGCCGTTTTAGCTACCACACTCTTTCGTTTAGAACCAACACCAGGATCGACCACCGAAACAAAGGTCGTCCCTTCTGGCCAGTAATCTACTGTCTGAAAGAGACGGTAACTCCCTTCAAAGATATTGTAGGGGGTAATATCATGAGTTAAGTGGTGAATTTTAAGGGTTGGTGATTCTTCTAAAGCAACCCCAATCATAGCTGATACTGCTCCATCCACCAAACCAAAGTCTGACTGAAGAACTAGTAAATTATTGTGCATCTTTATCTCCTTTTTTGGCCAATAATGGAAGAAGGATGTTCGATAGTCCCCATCCTAATCCAGCACCCATTATGACCGTGAGGACAAACCAAGTGATGGTCGCTAGATCTGGTGATACCATCACCCGATTGACATAGTCTATCGATTTACCACGATCCAGTAACGACATGCGGTAACTGGCTGGATAGAACCACATCATAAGAATGGGCCCTGTCGTCGCAAAGGCAAAAATGACAAAAGACAAGGCATTTCGTAAATTCGAGCGAAAACGACCACTTGAGGCGACCATTTCCGCAAAACTTCCGGCGATCAAGGCTGGAATAAAGGCACCTGCACCATGACGCGAAAAGAGAAAGAAGGAGCCGATCACGCAGCCAACTATAAAGATAGATCCAACTCCTTTTATTTTTTCTAGATAATAGCGGTAGATCGTCCCGCCAAACAAGGCTGAAAAGGCAGGAGCATAAAACATATTTCCTTGATGATCGACCAGATTTCCAACTAAGACCCCCAGTCCAATCGCAAGAAAATAGAGGAAAGTGAAGGCTCCAACTTGTTTTATTTGATTCACATTTATTCTATTCATTGGATACTGATCCTAACGATGACTAATTTTCTTCGAAAGGAAGTCCCCGATAAATTGGACCAGAACGATAAGAATCAGGATCAATAAGGTCGCCACAAAGATGACATCATTGTTAAACATGTTTTTCCCGTAGTTGATGGCCAAGGTTCCTAATCCTCCAGCACCAACGGCACCCGCCATGGCGGTTTCTCCGATCAAGGAAATGATGGTCACTGTTGTCACACGGATCAAATCAGGAAGCCCTTCACGCAGGTAGACTCCGACAATATCCCAGAAGGTTGCCCCACTGGCTTGCGCTGCTTCAATCACCCCTCCATCCAACTCGGACAAGACCACTTGGACTTGGCGGGCAAAGAATGGAAAGACAGCCAAAGACAGCGGAACAAGGGCTGCTGTAGGACCGATGGTATTTTTCAAGAGCAAGTAGGTCAAGGGATTAATAAAGGCCAACAAGATAATGAAAGGAATGGCGCGGAACAAGGAAGTAATCTTATCCAAAATTTGGAAAACGATTCTATTTTCGATGACACCACCTGGACGGGTCAAGACTAACAAAAGTCCTGTCACCAAACCTAAAAATCCACCAATAATGAAGGAAATAACGGTCATGTAAAGAGTCAAGTAAATAGCGGTTCCCCATCCATACTGGCCAGACCACCCTAATTTATAGACATTTGGTAAATATGTTTGAATTAACTGGATCATGCTTTTCTCCCATCTTTCACAATAGTCACGGAAACTCCTGCATTTTCTAACTCAGCTTTGGCCGTTTCCAGATTTTGAGTCTCACCTGATAAGATGACCACCAATTCTCCGACAGGCGTGTGATCAAGGATCTCGATGTTCCCAAATAAAATGTTGGCAGATACTTGGTACTGCTTGTAAATATCATTGATGATGGCTGTATCTGTCACAGAACCTGCATACTTGAGATGCGCCAACATCGAATCATCAGGCAAGTTCTTCACAATCGCTTGTTGATTGATTTTCACCATGGCTTCATCGATTCCTGTTGCAACGGTGATAAAGTCTTGCGTCAAAGCATTTTTCGGATTCGAGAAGATATCTAAAACAGACCCTTCTTCAATCAGTTCGCCATTTTGCATGACAGCTACCCGGTTGGCAATATCTTTGACAATTTGCATCTCATGGGTGATCAAGACAATGGTTAAACCAAGTTTTTTGTTCAATTCTTGCAACAAAGCTAGAATTTGTTTGGTCGTCTTTGGATCCAAGGCTGAAGTTGACTCATCTGAGATCAAAATCTTTGGATCGTTTGCAAGGGCACGCGCAATCGCTACCCGCTGCTTTTGACCACCAGACAATTGTGCTGGGTAATTTTCTGCACGGTCAGATAGACCAACCAGTTCCAACAATTTCGCCACTTTCTCATTCTTTTGTTCTTTGTTTAATTTAGAATGTTTAAGTGCAAAGGCCACATTTTCTGCGACAGTCATTTGAGCCATCAAGTTGAAGTGTTGGAAAATCATCCCGATATCCCGACGTTTCTCCCGAAGGGCAGCCGGTTTTAAGGTCACCTGATCTTGATAAATCACATCACCATCCACAGTGATGGTTCCGGCGCTAGGCACTTGCAAGAGATTGATCACCCGAACCAAGGTCGATTTCCCCGCTCCGGAATACCCTACAATCCCATAGATATCGCCTTCATTAATATGAATAGTCACATCTTTGACGGCTTGGATCTGACGTTTCTTTTGCTGGAAGGTCACATCAATGTGGTCCAGCTGAATCATTGCTTTACTCATAACTTGCTATTAACTCCTTTATCAATTCAATATGGGTGTAATAATCGGCAATTTTCACATTTTCGTCGCCCCCATGATCACGGCTATTGGCATTCCCAATTCCAAAGGCTGCCATCGGTACCTGTAAAGCCTCAAATACCGTATGCATGGGCCCTGTCCCCGCTGTTGTTGGAAGAACAGAGACTCCTTCACTATAGAAATCTTTGGCCAGCCGAATGACATTTAAAATCGATGGGGCACTCATATCACTTCGGTAACTCATTTCACCGAGAGTGTAGACCAATTCGACCTGATCATAGCCATTTTTCTTCAATTGCTGATTGATCTTTTCTAAGACATCCTTGGGATCCAGTCCAGGAACCAAGCGCACCTCCATCTTGGCACGCGCCTCTGCCGGAAGAATCGTTTTAACACCTTGTCCTTGGTAACCAGAGCCAAAACCTTCAATATTCAGGGCTGGTTCAAAATAGAAACGGCGCAGGAATTCTTTTCGGTCTTCCTTCAAGATTGGAAGGGTTAGACCATAGGTTTCCGCTACATCTTCTGGTCCTTTGTTGGCATATTGCTCGATCAAAGCTAGCTCGCGTTCATTGGGTTCTTGGATCTGATCATAAATCCCATCCACCAAGATTCGGCCTTCTTTGTCACGAAGACTGGCGATAGCATTTAACAAATACCAAGAAGCAGAGTCCACCACACCGCCATAGCTGGAATGAATATCCACTTCTGCACTCTTCACCACCATATCAAAGGTGACGATCCCTTTGCTACCACCAGAAATTTCCAACTGACCCTGATTATTTCGGGTACCTTGTTCCCAGACTAGGAGGTCTGCCCCACGCAAGTGTTTCTTATGTTTAGCTAAGTATTTATCCAAGTCAGTCGATGCAGACTCCTCTGCCCCTTCGATGATAAAAGTGATATTGACTGGCAAATCGCCACTTTCACGAATGTATTTTCGAAGAGCTGTGAGACGAGCTGTGATATGTCCCTTGTCATCATCAACCCCTCGACCGTACATGGTCCCGTAATGAACCGATAAGGTAAAAGGATCTCCCGTCCAAGGTTGGTCTCCATCCGCTGGTACTGTATCATAGTGGTTATAAAAAATGATGGTTTTTGCGTCTGGATTTGGGGAGAAAAATTTGGCAATCACAAAAGGGGCTGTGTAGCTATCATCAACTTCGACTTTGGCTCCTGCAGCTGTAAAAATTTCCCCCAAATAGTTGGCCACTTCCTTGAGACCTACTTGTTGAGCAAAAATGGATTTTTTTGAAATCAAGGTTCGCAACACTTCAAAATAATGTTGTGCGACCTCATCATTTTCAAATTTACGAATTTGTTCCGCTTCTGTTGCAAAAGGCATGCATTCCTCCTAATACACGATAAGAGGTAGAGAATTGCTTCTCCACCTCCTTCATACACTTGAGATCGAATCTTAAAAGACTGGTTGGTCCATTCCTTCTGAAGATTCTTCGATCGCTTTTTTCACATTGTCTTTGTGATAGGCTTTGATGATTTCTTTGATTGCTTTTGCTTTGTCAGATTTTTCCCAATCTTTCTTAGCAGCAATCAAGTTGTACCATTGTTTTGAGTTGTTGTCTTTCTTTTCAACATAGATCGCTTTTTTGAAGTCAACCCCTGCTTCACGAACGAAGGTATTGTTGATGACAGCAGCATCTACTGAAGGAAGAGCAGAAGGCGTTTGAGAAGCATCCAATTCAGAAATCTTCAAATCTTTTGAATTTTCTTTGATGTTTGATACGTTTGCCAATTGTCCATCTTTGGTATCCAATTTAATCAAACCTGCTGATTGCAAGACATACAAGGCACGGCTTTCATTTGTTGGGTCATTTGGTACGGCAATGGTTCCACCTTTTGGAATTTCTTTGATAGAAGTGTATTTATTTTTACCGTTTTCTGTACCAGAGTAGAGACGGATTGGAGCAATGTAAGTATCCGCTACAGAGACAAGCGCATCACCATTTTTAGAATTCCAGTTATCCAAGAAGTTGTGGTGTTGGAAAGCATTGATATCTACACTACCATCTTTTACAGCCACGTTTGGTTGTGAGTAATCTGTAAATTGGGTGAATTCCAATTTGATGCCTTTTCCTTTGAGGTTTTTTTCGACTGCATCCCAACGAGCTTTTTCAGTGTCGCTCAAAGTCATGACACCCACTTTAACTGTTGTTTCGCCATCTTTGCTAGATGATTTTGAAGAACCACATGCTGCAAGAGCAAACGTTGCGATAGCTGCAAGAGCTGTTAAACCAAGAATTTTTTTCAATTTCATTTTAAAATCTCCTTTAAATAAATATTATTCTTTAATATCTTTTGCTTCTGGTAGGTAAGAACCACCGAAGTATTTTTTAGACAATTTTTCAAGGGTTCCATTGTCATAGAGTTCCTTGATGCGTTTGTTGACAAATTTTTGAAGGTCTTTATCCTCTTTTGCAATAATTGGATAAACATAAGGTTGTTGGTCGCTTGGAAGCTCAATGACTTTCAAGTTGTCATAGCCTTGATCACGAATGATGGTATCTACAGAAATCCGTTCGAAGATCTTGTAATCGGTACGACCATCCGCTAGATTGGCCATGATGGTTTGAATAGTTCCATCTGTGTATTGCAAGTCGGTTGGATTATCTGAATGTTTTTTATTGTAATCTTCTAATTGTTTAGCAGTAGATGTTCCTTGAACAACTTCTGTTTTCTTGCCACCAATGTCATCCAAAGATTTAATAGAAGAATCTTTTGGTACGACCAATACTAATGGATTGCGAGCATATGGATTTGGATAGAGGTATTTTTCTTCCCGCTCTTTTGAGTAGCTAATGTTGTTGGCACCGATTTGGAAACGGTCACTATCTAAGCCAGCAAAGACGGAAGACCACTCTGTTTTGTTAAAGTTTACTTCATATTTGTCTGAACCTTTGAAGATTTCACGCAAAACTTCGATTTCATAACCGGTTAGCTTGCCGTCTTTTTCTTCGTAAGAGAATGGTTTGGTTGTTCCAACAGTCCCAACTTCAATGGTTTTCTTCCCGCTGGCAGATTTACCAGATGAACATGCTACTAAAGCACTGGTTGCAAGGACTGCAACTAATCCTAAAGCAGAGTACTTAATCACTTTTTTTAGATTCATAGGATCTCCTTATTCGTTTCAGGCACATAAAACGCCATTTTAAAAGTATTTTTTAATTTTATCAAAAAAGCATTTACTTGCCTAATATATATTTTTTATGAAGGTGATAGTTTTTCTTTATCACACTTCTTTGGCTTTAAAATACCGCAATAAAGCTTGCGCATTTTCAACATAATAGGGAACCGACACCTCAAAGGCTGCATCATCGATGGTCATGTGATCATGATGGAGGTCTGGCGCATCCGGCTCTCCATTCGAACCGATAAAGGCAAAGACTCCAGGAATTCGCTCTTGGTAAAAGGCGAAGTCTTCTCCAGCAGTAGAAGGATCTGCTGGAATCACTTCAGCCAAGCCTTGTGAAGCTTCCCAAACTACCTGCGTCAATTCTTCATCGTTAAAGGTAACGGGCGGTGTCACACCCCACTCAAAATCTACATCCACTTCCAGACTTTCTGCAATGTGTCGAATGATAGAAATAAAATGTGCCTTCAAGTCTCTTTGCACACTCGGATTAAAGGAACGAATGGTTCCTTCAAAATAGCCTGATTTTGGGAGCACATTCCAGGTTGAGCCCACATCCAGGTGCGTAATAGACAAAACAGCTGTTTCAAAGGGAGAAACGGTCCGTGAAATTAATAATTGTAAGTTCTGAACCATGGTAGTGACGGCCGTTACAGTGTCAACTCCCAAATCTGGTCTCGCAGCATGGCTACTAACCCCTGTGACGGTAACCTTGAATTTCTCAACCCCTGCCATCATAGCTCCAGCATTCAAGGCAAGTTGCCCTGCTTTAAGCTGGGGAATGTTGTGAAAACCAATAATTCCTTGAACATCCTCCAACAGTCCTGTTGCCAAAACATCAGAAGCACCTTCTGAGATTTCTTCTGCTGGCTGAAAGATCAAGCGTACGATTCCTTCAAGCTGGTCTTCTTTTTCCTTGAGAAGAGCTGCTGCTCCCAGAAGACTGGTTTGATGAAAATCATGGCCACAGGCATGCATGACGCCTGGATTCTGACTTTGGTAGGGCAGATTCGTTTGTTCCAAAATCGGAAGGGCATCGATATCTGCTCGAAGTGCCACCACCGGTTGGCCGGACCCAATTTCTGCAATCAGACCAGTTTTTAATCCACTCTCTAAAATACGAATCCCCAACTCTTCAAGACGCTCTTTTAGAAAGGCGGTTGTCTGGTATTCTTGACCAGACAATTCTGGGTGTTGGTGGATATAGTGGCGAATCTCTGCTAACTCTTCATAAGAAAAAGACACAAGCCTTCATCTCCTTTCGAACTTAAAATTATTTTATCACTAATAGGTGTTTCCGTCTAATTCCTGTTTCTTGGATTTTGATATAGTTTAAAGCTATAGACAAAAACACTCCTAGATTCATGTCCTAGGAGTGCCAACTTCAGCATTAAGAAAGATTTCCCTCGAATTTTTCAATAAAGCTATCACTATTGTAGGCTTTTTCTACTTCCCATTTGCCATCTTTCTTAACAAAGGTCAACTGGTAGTCGTATCGATCCGGCGTCGTCAAGGGGCGATCTGCAAGAGAAGCCATCATTTCCTCTCTATAGGCTTTGTTTTGAGCCTGGTTCGCTTCGATGATCCCTGGATAGTCTTTTCGATGTTCCTGATAGAAGGTCTGCATGTGGTTTAAGATCGTCTTTTCCATGCTGACCGTCTCAGGATTTAGACTAATGACCACCTTGTCCGGGAGATATTGTTTAACCTTATAGGTTAATTTCGCACGCTTAGCATTTTCTTTTTCATAAGCATCGATAAACTGGGTCACTTCTTCTTCAGGGAATTGGTAATCATGCAATTGACGAGTAAAATCAGCCGCAAATTTCGCACGGAAATCACTGCGTTCCTTTTTCAAATCAGTTCCCAAAACAAAAGCATCATCCTTTTTTACCTTTCGTTGGCCACTGAAGTAAACTTGATTGATGTATTCATCTGCTAGAATAGTGGAAGCTTCCACCTTATCCTCATACTGAGAAGAATCCACCGCAAATTTTAAAGGCTTGGATTTTTTATCAGAGCTATAGGTTTTTCGTTCATACTGCACTTCGTACTTCTTGCCTTTTTCGACTGGAAAAACGATATAGCCGGTTAATTTTTTATCCTGGGCCAACTGATCACTCTTGAGGAGTTGGAAGGCTTCACTGTGGTCATAAATTCCTGACTGCAATTTGACCTTGTTATTATCCGCATCGTAAATGGTGATATCTGAATCTGACACGTTGATAGATTCTTTGGCAACATTTTTAAATTCTAATTGAAGGGCTAAATAGGTTCCGTCTTCTGAGTCATTGAGGACAGGTGGTTTGATGTATTGCCCTCCTTTTAAACTCACCTCGACTTGACCGTCAGATGCAGAGCTTTTCGCTGCTTTCTCAGTCTTTGCTTGCTGCGAATTTGTCTTTTTAGCACCAGTCCCACAAGCCGCTAAACTAAAGGTCGCCACAGCAAATAAAGTCCATTGAAAAATCTTTTTCATTCTCATCTCCTTAAAAAAGTTTTGTTCTATTTTAACATCTTTTTCTATCTATGTATACGCTATATAGTGATAACTCTTCCCTATCATAAAAAGGTCAAGACCTTCGTCTCAACCTTTTAACTAAAATATGATTGGTTTTGGTTTTACAAGATTCCTTTTTCTTTTTGAATCATGAGATCCTTGAGGGAAATCAAGAGGACCGCAAAGAGGATCATAGCCATCCCGATAAAATCAATGGCAAAGAAATGTTCATTCATAATGGCAAAAGCAAAGAATACAGCTGAAATAGGCTCAATAGCTGCAAGAAGGCTACCTTTGACCGGTCCAATCAGAGTTGTCCCTTTCAAAAAGACCGTATAGGCAAATATGGTCCCAATCACCACTAAGCCAACTAAGCCCATTAGATTATCCATGCTATATTGGCCATGAAAAAGTCTTCTTCCTGTGAAGGGAATCATTACAAGCCCTGGAATGAGCATACCGATACCAATCACCAACATACTCCCCCATTTTTGAATTAACTGAATAGGTAGAATGATGTAGAGGGCATAGGCAAAGGCAGAAATAAGTCCCCAAGCTAGCCCCTTAGGAGTGATTGCCAATTGATTGAGTTGACCATGGGTTGCAATGAGAAAGGTCCCTGCGATGGCTAAGATCATCGAAATGATTTCAGATACCGTAGGAGCTACCCGGTCCTTAACACAAGAATAGGCCAAAACTCCAATGGGACAGAGATATTGCAAAACAGTTGCAGTACCTGCATTAGTCGCATCAATCGCTTCTAGATAAGTCAATTGGGTCATTAACAACCCTAAAAAAGCAAATAAGAACAAGGAAAGGTAGGACGAGCGGTCTGTTAGAAAAGCCTTTACTTTTTCCTGGTCCGCTAGATATGCAAGAAGCAGTAGTACAGCTCCTGAAAACACTAAACGAATCGTTGTCAAACCGATTGCTGTAAATCCATGAGCCATCAGGTACTGGCCACAGGCTCCTGACAAGCCCCAAGCGATCCCAGCAATCAAGGTCATGAGCGTTCCTTTCATCGTCTTTGACATAGTCCCCTCCAAAATCTATTCCTTACTTTTATTGTATCATAAAAGGCCGAAACGAAACGTTTCAGCCTCATATATTTCATATAAAATTATTCGCTTATTCAGGTTGAACCAAGATCTTGATTTGAGATTTATCTTGTGTCAATTCAACAAATCCTTCTTCAACGATATTTTCCAATTTGATTTTCTTAGTAACCAATTTTTCAGCAGAGAAGTAGCCTTGTTCCATCAATTCCAAGACTTTAGGGAAGATGTGGCGGTAGGCAATAATTCCTTTGAGGGATTTTTCTTGAATAGCGAATTCATTTGGATTGATGCTGGCTTCGCGTTCCCAAATAGATACAACCATACATTCCCCAGCTTTATGAACAGCTGCCAGGGCTTGGCCTAAAACAACTGGAACCCCAGTAACTTCATAAGAAACATCTGCTCCACCACCTGTTAAACGATGGATGGCTTCTACAATTGTTTCTCCTTCTTCTGGACGAACAACGATCGCTCCCAATTCTTCTGCTTTCGCTTGGCGTTCAGGAGACAATTCAACCGCATAGATTTTTGATGCTCCTGCTGCACGAAGGGCTTCAACGATCAAAAGACCAATTGGACCCAAGCCAAAGATAACAGCTGTATCTCCAGCTTTCAATGCAGATTGACGAACTGCATAAACAGCAACAGCAGCAGGTTCTGTAAGAGCGGCTTGTTCATAGCTCAAGCTATCTGGAATCACATGGACAAGATCACCATCAAGAACACAATATTTGGCAAAACCACCATCTGCAGCGAGGCCGACAAAGTTCAAGTTTGGATCAAGGTTATAATCACCAATCAAATTGTGCTCTGCAAGAATTGGTTCGATAGTGACACGATCGCCAACTTTGACACGAGTCACATCACTTCCGACTTCTACAATTTCACCAGAGAATTCATGTCCCAAAGTGACCGGTGCTTTTTGACCAGAATACACATGTTCTTCAGTTGGGATGAAGATCGGTCCATCCAAATATTCATGCAAGTCCGTACCACAGATCCCTGTGAACTTAACTGCCACCTTTACTTGATGTGGTTGTACTTCAGGTACTTCCACTTCTTCGATACGAACGTCTTTTGCTGCATGCCAGCGAGCTGCTTTCATAGTAGCCATATGATGATCTCCTTGTTTTCACGTTTTTTGTTTTCTTTTCAGGAAACTTTATACACTATATTGTAAACGTTTTCTTTTTGCTTGTCAAGGAAAAACTGAAGATGAAAAAGAGCAGCCCTTTGACTGCTCCTTCTTATTTCTTCTTGATTCGTGAAGATTCCAATCTCCACCCCACCATCCAACCAAGGACCAGGAGGTAATTTTCAAGCGCACCGATCCCATTGACCGGCAGATGATAGTGAAAATAACTGAAGAGATGATTAGTACCGATCCCAATCCCACCTAGAATCAAAGCCAATAGAACCGCCCGAAGATAAAACCAATCGTATTTGAGATTGACAGCAATCAGGATCACAAGGACCGCCACATTCCAAATCCCAATCTCCCGTTGCCAACCGACAGAAACACCATATCCCGAATGACTTCCCATATAGGATGGAAAGAATAGCTGGAAGATAATCGCTCCAGACATGGCGATGATAAGTAAAATAAATAAGAATCTTAACAACCGATTCATCTTCTTCCTCCTTTAAGAAAAAACTGATTAATCTCTTGACACTTGTTTTCTGTTAAAACAGGAACACCGCTACTGTTTAAATAAAATGCAATATAGTCTAATTTTTGTGAGAATGAGATCATTTCTTCACCTGATATAGTTGGATCAAGCCACACATCAATTAAAAGAGATAGTGTGGTGGCTGTCTCTAAAGGATATTTACAAGAAAACTCGCCCTTCTCATTTCCTTGATGAATGATTATTCCTACATATTTGGAAAGAATATTCACCGTATTTTTTAAAGAAAACAACAAACCAAACGGTATTTTTTGTGCCCAGTCAATACCAGTAAGCTGTTCCATATTCTCATTGCCTATTAAATAATCTACTAATTGTAATAGACGATCTGTTGATGAAACTTCTTCGTTCTTTGACAATTCTTCTAGAAAAGTTGAGAGGGCAATCGTTTCTTTTTCCATTAAGAGTTGTAGAATCTCTTCTTTACTTTTGAAGTGATGGTAAACAGCCCCTTTTGACAATCCTGTCGCCGTTACTAAATCAGCCATCGTTGTTTCATTATAGCCTTTATTTGAAAACAAGGATAAAGCCACTTGAATAATTTGATCTTTACTTCTTTTTGATTTTATTTCTTGTTTCAAGTAACTTCCCTCCTTTTTTTAAAAAACAGACTATCGGTCTGTTTTTAATTTTATTAAATTTAGAAGACTTTGTCAATTAAATTCCATTTTTCATTCCCTCTGAAAAAGTAAAAACAGACACAAAAAGGTGCCTGTTAGAATGTAAACATCTACCGAAACTTTCCACCGTGAGAAAAGTGAGAGTGGGACAGAAATCGGTAATTCGTTAGAATTCGATTTCGTCGTCC